>NZ_CABTJS010000020.1:0-55892 GCF_902485085.1 uncultured Kluyvera sp. | reverse complement strand
TTTAACGGAATAACGCTTGCTTACTATGACCGGAAAAGCCGTAGTATTATCCGGATAGACTAGGAAAGTGTTACCTATGTTCCCGGTCTGAAGTGTTACCTATGTATCCGGTCGTACATCCGCTTGGCCGGGCTACGGTGCTAGATCTGTAGCCCGGGCGAGGCGTTTACGCCGACCCCGGGTTGGCTCGATGCCGATTAATGGCGCTTACGCAGCAAATACTGGTACGGCAAAGACTCGGTTTGCTGGGCAATCAGCTCATGCTCCATAAAACGGCAAAAACCGGGAATATCGCGCGTGGTGGCAGGATCGTCGGCAATCACCAGCAGCGTTTCCCCCACTGGCATCGTCCGCACGGTTTTACGCACCATCATTACCGGTTCCGGGCAGCGCAGCCCTTGCGCGTCTAAGGTGTGGTCGGGGCTGGAAAACAAATCGGTCATGAGAATCTCGTCGTCAGAAAAAACGCGCTTAGTTTACGCTGACCTTGCCTCAACGCAACCAGGTTAACGATTGCGCGAAAAACAACCATTGCAATGAAACGCGAAAGCAGTATCATTCCGCCCCTGCAATGGGTTTGCAGACTTATTGGGTTCCCTCACCCCAACCACTAAAAAGGTACAATATGACTCCCTTTACATCCTTACAGCGCCGTCATGCGCTGGTTTGGCTATCGCTATTTCACCTGCTGGTGATCACTTCCAGTAACTATCTGGTACAGCTGCCGGTCTCTATTTTCGGCTTCCACACCACCTGGGGCGCGTTTAGCTTTCCGTTTATCTTCCTCGCGACCGACCTGACCGTGCGAATCTTTGGCGCACCGCTGGCTCGCCGTATCGTTTTCGCGGTGATGGTCCCGGCGCTGATGATCTCCTACGTCATTTCGTCGTTGTTCTATATGGGCGAATGGCAAGGTTTCGGCGCGCTGGCGCACTTTAACCTGTTCGTGGCCCGTATCGCCGCCGCCAGCTTTATGGCCTATGCCCTGGGGCAGATCCTTGACGTACACGTGTTCAACCGCCTGCGTCAGAGTCGCCACTGGTGGCTCGCACCAACAGCCTCTACGCTGTTCGGCAACATCAGCGACACGCTGGCGTTCTTCTTTATCGCCTTCTGGCGCAGCACCGACCCGTTCATGGCCACGCACTGGGTGGAAATCGCCCTCGTGGACTACTGCTTTAAAGTGCTGATCAGCATTGTTTTCTTCCTGCCGATGTACGGCGTACTGCTGAATATGCTATTGAAAAAGCTGGCAGATAAATCTGATTTGTCAGCAATGCAGCCAGGTTGAGAGTTCATTACACGGGTTGTGATAAGATACGCAGATGAGCCGTTAGTGGCTATTTATCGAAAGGAAGATGTCAATGCGCAAATTGGTGAAATATGCTGGTATTGGCCTGCTGGTAATGGGCCTTGCGGCCTGTGACAACAGCGACACCAGCACCCCTGCACAGGGTTCGGCTGCCGCAAGCGATGCCGCAGGTCAGGCAATCAATCTGTTAGACGGTAAGCTGAGCTTTACGCTGCCGGCCGGGATGACCGACCAGAGCGGTAAGCTGGGCACCCAGAGCAATAACATGCACGTTTACTCTGACGCCACCGGCATGAAAGCGGTCATCGTCATCGTTGGCGACGACACCACCGAAGATTTAGCGGTGATGGCAAAACGTCTTGAAGATCAGCAGCGCAGCCGCGACCCGCAGCTGCAGGTGGTGACCAATAAATCCATCGAGGTGAAAGGCCACACGCTGCAACAGCTCGACAGCATCATCTCCGCGAAAGGGCAGACCGCGTACTCTTCCGTCGTACTGGGTAAAATCGATGGCAAGCTGCTGACTATGCAGGTTACGCTGCCAGCGGACAACCAGCAGCAGGCGCAATCTGACGCTGAGAAAATCATCAATACGCTGGTCATCAACTAAGTTTTGCTGACCACGACACGGCCTCTTGCGTGCTTACGCCAGGGGCCGTTTTTTTAGCTGCCATCCCAGCAGCAGCGCCACCGCCACCAGCCCCGCTGCGGCAATATAAATCGTCGAAATCCCCATCCACGCCATCATCAGCCCGGCCAGCGGACCGGTAATACCCAGCGATAAATCCATAAACACGGTGTAGGTGGCCAGCGCCGACCCTTGGTTTTGCTGGGGTACGGCCTTCACCGCAACAACGCCCAGCGCCGGGAACACCAGCGAGAATCCCGCTCCCGCGAAGAAGGTGCCGATTTTTGCCATCAGCGGCGTATCCGCCACGCCCACCAGCAGCAGGCCAACAATCTCCACTGAGAAGCAAATCATCGCCACGTTCAGGCCGCCGAGGCGGTTGATACCGTTCGGGAACAGCAGACGTGTGCCTACGAATGCACAGCTAAAGAGGGTGAGCGCAAATGCCGCGCCGTCCCAGCCTTTCGCGTCATAGAACAAGGTGATAAAGGTAGCGATAACCCCAAAGCCAGCGGAGGCCAATGCCAGCGCCATACCGTAAGGCCAGACGCGCCCCAACACCGCGCGAAAGGACATCGGCTTGCCCTTTTTGGCTTTCACTTCTGCACGCGGCAACGCGCACAGGATGGCGACGGCAGCGACGGCCATAATCGCCAATGCCAGCCCTTGTAGACCCACATAGCGATAACACACCACGCCGAGCGGCGCGCCCATCGCCATCGCACCGTAGGTGACAATCCCGTTCCATGAGATCACCCGGCCAATATGCGGCGAGCCCACCACGCCAACGCCCCATAGCGTGGAGCCCGTCCCGGCAAAACTCTGCCCGATACCGAGGATCACGCGCCCCAGACACAACAGGACCAGGCTCACCAGAGGCCAGTCGCTGCCCGTTGCCGCCAGCAGATAGCTCAACCCGCTGAGAAAGCAGCCGCACAGCCCCATCACCACAATACGTTTTGGCCCCAGCAGGTCGGCATAACGCCCGGCGTGCGGGCGACTGAGCAGAGTGGCGAAGTATTGCAGGCTTATCACCAGCCCCGCCCAGAAGGCGCTGAATCCCATAACGTCATGGACATAGCCAGGCAGTACCGCCAGCGGCAGGCCAATGGTGAGGTAACTTGCGAAGTTGAAGATAACGATGGAGACAATACGCAGGTTGAGGCGCAGACCGCTAAGCTGCCCCTCAGCGTCGACCGCAGGCATAGATAATCCCTTATAGATGCATCGAAAAAGGCATTATTGCACATTTTGTAGCCCGGGCGAGGCGTTTACGCCGGCCCCGGAAGGCTCGGAGTCATTCCCGGCGGCGCTTCGCTTGGCCGGGCTACGCGGTATGGGAGGATTTGTTTGGCCAGAAGATGGTGATAACACCCGCAATAATGACCACGACGCCCAGCAGACCACGCCAGGAGAAGGGTTCGTGCCAGCCTGGTAGCCAGATAGCGGCACACCACACCACCATGTAGCTCAGGCTCAATAACGCATAGGCTTTTGCCAGCGGCAGTCGCTTCAGCGCAAAGAACCAGCAGGCCATCGACGCCACGTAACCGAACAGACCGAGGAAAAGCGCCAGCGTTCCGGCGCCGAAATGCAGCAAATGCAGCAGGAACACCAGCGGCTGCTCCGCCGAGGGCAGCGTGGTCATTGCCACGCGCAGCGTCAATTGAGCGGCGCTGACCAGCACTACGCTCATTAATGCCCAGATAAGCCCCATCAGGCGCTGCTCCCTACTAATATAATACCAACAATAATCAGCGCTACGCCCGCCCAGTGACGGCGGCTCACCGGCTCGTGCCAGATGGTACGTGCCGCCAGCGTCACCCAGACAAAATTAAGGCTCAGCATCGGATAAGCCACGCTGACCGGAATTTGCTGTAATACCAGCAGCCACAGCAGCATCCCCAGCCCGAGCATCGCCAACGCGAGTCCAAGCCAGGTCAACAGATGGCGCCCACGCTGCCCGGCTGGCGCCGGGCGCGTGGCCTGTTTCTGGCATAGCTGCCCGGCACAGCTCAATAAGCTGGCGAGCAGCAGACAGGCCCAGGTTATCATTGCGGACGATACTGAATAAATGCGGTTCGTCCCATCACATATACCTCATCGGGTTTTGGCAGCGGTAAATCCACGACTTTAGCATTGCGCGGCAACTGCAGCACCAGGGAGATAGGTCCCTCCTGGCGATGCGCTTCCAGCCACTGCGGGAAATCGCTGTCGGAGATGAAGCGCCCTTTGGCATCCGGATAAGCGAGACCGTATTTCAACTCACCCGTCTGCGCATACATGATGATATCACTGCGGTTCAGCTCCCAGGCAAGCCCAGCAGCAATACCGACGCTGTTGCTCAGCACATAGCGGCTCGGTGTCAGAGACTCACTCACAATATCCACCAGGAACTGCGGCTGCTTGCTGTTAGTCACGCGATCCGGAATGGCAAACCCCACCAGCAGCGCCAGTCCTAACGGACAGAGTGCCGCCAGCGTCCAACGCTGCGCATCCGACTTGATTGACAGCCAGCCCATCAGCGCCCAGACAAAGAACGCCACCGCTGCCAGCACGCACTTATACAGCTCAATCTGCATCCACACCGGTTGCTTCATCGGCCCCCACGGCGACACAACAAACACCGCCACCAGGCCAATCACGCCGAAAGCTATGTTGATGATGCCGTTAATCCGCAGTGCCTTCGCCCCCACTTTTGCCGCATCCACCGCATAGCGCGCCATCAGCATCGCCAGCGGCGCAAAGCACGGCAGAATATAGGTTGGCAGCTTGCCTTTGGCGATACTGAAGAACAAGAACGGCATTACTATCCAGCCCAGCAGATAGAATGCGCTGCTCTGCCCTTCACGCCCGCGCCAGCCAAGCTTTAACGCGCCCGGCAGCAGGGCCAGCCACGGCAGGCTCCCGGCAATCAGGAACGGCAGATAGTACCAGAACGGCGCTTTATGCTGGGCATCGCTCTGCGCAAAGCGCTGAATATGCTCGACCCAGAAGAAATAGCGCCAGAAGTCGCCTTCACGCTGCGCAATCGCCAGCCCCCAGGGCAACACGGTCAGTACACATACCAGTACCGCCAGCCAGCCCCAGATAAGCACCTCCCGCCAGCGTTTCTGTACGATAACCCACGGCAGTACAGCAATCACCGGCACAGCCAGCGCCAGGAACCCTTTGGTCATCACCCCCATTCCGCAGGCAATGCCGAGCAGCACGTAGCCCCAGAAACGTTCACCGGTGGTTTTCGCCGATGCCGCCAGCCAGAAGCTGAACATCGCCAGCGTCATCCACAGGGTGATCATCGGGTCGAGCACCGCATAGGTACCAATACCGTAAACCAGGAACGCCGTTAAGAAGATAACTCCGGACAGCAACGCCACTTTTTTATCGCGCCAGATACGCCAGGCAAGCCAGGCCACCAGCAGCGCAGATACGGTGATTGAAAACACCGCGCCAAAGCGCACGCCAAAGTTGTTATGCCCAAAGAGCCACTGACCAATGCTGTTGATCCAGTAGCCCGCAATCGGCTTTTCAAAATAACGCAGGCCGAGGAAATGCGGCACAATCCAGTCACCGGTGGCCAGCATTTCACGGCTTATCTCCGCATAGCGGGTTTCATCCGGCTGCCACAGCAACCGAAAATTGAGGGGCAGAAGATAGTAAAGAACGAACAATGCAACTAACGAAATACCATAGCGAAGGGATTTCATACATCGGGGCTCAATAGTTGTTGGCGACCAAGCCAGCCTTCACGGCCAGCCAATTCTCCCCGTACCACCTTCCCAACCGGGAGCTGACGGAAGTCATCCGGAAGAAGCTGGCTCAGCGGGCAAAACAGGATCTCCTGTTGCGCCGCCAGGGTCAGCAGATAATCGAACTGTTCGGCGCAGACACCGCCTTCAACTTCTGCATGAATGGTATATACCGGCGTACCGGTATCTTTGCGGATCTGCTCCAGCAGCCAGCGGTTATAGCCTTCAGCGCTGACCACGGTGCCCACCGCTTCATCCCAGGTTGGCAGCGTGACGGGGATCTGCACGGTAGCGGTATCCCCATTACTCAACTGCGGAAGAAACGGCTGCGTACCGCGACAATCGCTGTTGTAGAGAAAATCGAACGACTCTTTGGCTTTCACCACGCGCTGATCCGCACGCCAGCCGGCTACCGCAGAACAGGTGACCGGGCGACCCAGAATCGCTTCCAGCTCGCTGAGACCTCGGCCGATTTCCGCGACCAGCTGTTCCTCTTTCCACACGCCGCTCCACTGCTGCCAGCGGTGATGATCCCAGGCGTGCAGACCGACTTCATGTACCTGCGCAACGCTGCGGATGATTTCCGCGTTCGCCGCACCAATGCGTCGTCCAGGCCAAGCCGTACCGGCGAGGAGAATATCCCAGCCATACAGCGATGCCGCGCGCGAGCGCAGCATCTTCCACAAGAACTTCGGTTTTACCAGGCGCCACAAGTGGCGCCCCATGTTATCCGGCCCGACGCTGAAGAAAAAACTGGCCTGTATGCGGTGCTTTTTGAGCACCGCCATCAGCCGTGGTACGCCCTCGCGAGTACCGCGAAAGGTGTCCACATCAACGCGCAAACCTACTTTTTTCATGATGGTTTTTCATCCGTCAGTTCAACCGTGCGCAGGAAGAAGTCCAGCGTCTCTTCAACGGTCTGCTGCATTTCTACCGTCGGCTGCCAGTCAAGTAAACGCTTAGCGTTACGAATACTTGGCTTACGGTGCTCTACGTCCTGATAGCCTTTACCGTAGTAGTCGCTGCTTTCCACTTCACGGAAGCCAGCAAACGGCGGGAAACGATCGCGCAGCGGGTGACGTTCGAAGCAGTCGAGCAGCATTTCTGCCAGCTCTTTGATGCTTGCTTCGTTGTCCGGGTTACCGATGTTGATGATCTGCCCATCGCAGCGGCCATCTTTGTTTTCGATGATACGGAACAACGCTTCGATACCATCGCTGATGTCGGTGAAGCAACGTTTCTGTTTGCCGCCTTCGATCAGTTTGATCGGCGAACCTTCTACCAGGTTGAGGATCAGTTGAGTGATCGCACGGGAGCTACCGATACGCGCGGCGTTCAGGTTATCCAGACGCGGACCCATCCAGTTAAACGGACGGAACAGGGTAAACTTGAGGCCGGTTTTGTCACCGTAAGCCCAAATCACGCGGTCCAGCAGCTGTTTGGAAACCGAGTAGATCCAGCGCTGTTTGCTGATTGGCCCCACCACCAGGTTGGAGGTGTCTTCGTCGAAGTTCGCGTCGGTACACATGCCGTACACTTCGGAAGTTGACGGGAAGATGATGCGCTTGTTGTACTTCACGCAGTCACGAATAATCTTCAGGTTCTCTTCGAAGTCCAGTTCGAATACGCGCAGCGGGTTACGGGTATATTCGATAGGCGTCGCAATTGCCACCAGCGGCAGCACCACGTCACATTTCTTAATGTGGTATTCGATCCACTCGGAGTGGATGCTGATGTCGCCTTCTACAAAGTGGAAGCGCGGGCAGTCGAGGAAGCGGCTGATAGCGTCAGAGCCAATATCCAGGCCGTAAATCTCATAGTTATCATCCTGAAGCAGGCGTTCGGTCAGGTGGTTACCGATAAAGCCGTTCACGCCCAGAATCAGCACACGGGTACGACGCTTCACCGCCACAAACGGACGGCTGGAGAGCAGCGCACCGGCCACCAGGCCCATCGCTGGCGCCAGCTGAGTACCCTGCATGTAAACGCCGTTAGCGCTCTGACCGGTGACGATTTCCAGCGCGCCCTCACCGCAGGCAACCACCAGCGGTGCCACGGACAGCACGGTACCCGGCTTCGCGGCTGCCATATCGGTGCGCACACGGGATTTCCAGACGATGAATTTATTGGTGCCGACATAGCCAAACGCGCCCGGCCACGGATCGCTCACCGCGCGCACCAGGTTGTGCAGTTCCTGCGCCGGTTTTTCCCAGGTCAGACGACCGTCTTCCGGGGTACGACGACCGACGTAGGTCGCGTCTGTATCATTTTGCGCACGTTCCTGAGTCTGACCGCTGCGGATTTTCGGCAGCACATCACCCAGCAGAGTCTGGGAAGCCGCGCACAGCTTACGGTGCAGCGACAGCGCCACGTCAGAGTCGGCAATAGCGACAGTCTGCTGCGCCACAATGTCGCCCGCATCCGCGCGGTTGGTCATGCGGTGTAGGGTAACGCCGGTCTCTTTCTCACCGTTGACCAGCACCCAGTTCAGCGGCGCACGGCCACGGTATTTTGGCAGCAGGGAACCGTGCAGGTTGAAAGCCCCCTTCGGTGCCAGATTGAGGATGTCGTCGCTCAGCAGGTTGCGATAGTAGAAGGAGAAAATCACGTCCGGCGCCATCGCACGAATACGGTCAACCCACAGCGGGTGATTAACATCTTCCGGCGCATAAACGGTAATGCCCTGCTCGGCTGCCAGACGGGCAACGGAGCCAAAGAAGTTGTTTTCACCGGCGTTATCCGGGTGAGTGAAGATCGCCTCAATGTCGTATCCGGCGTCCAGCAGTGCCTGAATACCGGTGCAACCCATGTCGTGATAGGCAAATACAACAGCTTTCATTAACGATTTTCCTCTTCAGATTCCAGATTTTCCTGGCGAACAACACGTTGAATAAAGTAACGAGGACGGGCGCGCACGTCGTTGTAGATGCGGCCGATATACTCCCCGAGCAGGCCCATGCCGATAAACTGAGCCCCGATAAACATGAACAGAATGGCGAATAGCATGAACACCCCGTCACCCGCCCATTCCGGGCCCAGCGCCAGGCGCAGCACCACTAACAGAATGGAGAAAGCAAAGCCGAGCACGGCGATGACGCTACCGACCACGCTCAGAAGACGCAGCGGCGTGGTGGTTAAACAGGTCACCAGGTCGTACATCAGGTTGATGAGGCGCATAAAGCTGTATTTTGAATCACCGAACTCACGCTCGGCGTGCATCACCGGGATCTCCACGGCGCGGCGAGCAAAAGTGTTCGCCAGAATCGGGATGAAGGTGCTGCGTTCGTGGCAGTTGAGCATCGCGTCGATGATATGGCGGCGATAGGCGCGCAGCATGCAGCCATAATCGCCCATCGCTTTACCGGTGGTCCGCTGGATCAAACGGTTAATCATCTTCGATGCCGTTTTACGGAAGATGCTGTCCTGACGGTTCTGGCGCACGGTGCCGACCACGTCGTAGCCTTCGTCTGCCTTTTCCACCAGGCGCGGAATTTCTTCCGGCGGGTTTTGCAGGTCAGCATCGAGAGTGATGATAAGGTCGCCGGTAACGTGGCTGAAGCCCGCCATAATCGCCGAGTGCTGGCCGTAGTTACGGTTCAGCAGCACCGCCACGATGTGGCTTTCCGGGGCTTCTGCCGCTTCCACCAGCATGCGTGCAGAGTCATCGCTACTGCCGTCATCAACCAGCAAAATTTCATAGTCACGATTAAGCGTCGCACAGGCTGCGTCGGTACGGCGGATCAACTCCGGCAGGCTATCCTGCTCGTTGTATACCGGTATCACGACGGAGACTTTTTTGACTAAAGGGTACTCAAACATATCAACGGCCTGCTAACTGATGGAGCGCCGTAATGACACGGGTGGTGTCGTCATCGGTCATATCCGGGAAAAGAGGGAGCGAACAGATACGCGCGCTGTTCCATTCGGTATTGGGCAAAGAGAGTTCCGGGAAGCGCTCGCGGTAGTACTTCTGCGTATGCGCCGCACGGAAGTGCAGCCCGGTGCCGATACCTTGCGCCTTGAGCTGTTCCATCAACGCATCGCGGCTGATACCGCAGCGCTGCTCATCTACGCGAATAATAAACAGATGCCAGGCGTGCAGGTGCGGCCAGCTCGGTACGGCCAGCGGCTGGAAAGGCGTATCCGCCAGTTCCTGCACGTAGCGCTGCGCGATATCGCTACGACGCTGATTGGCCTGACCCAGCTTGCCCAGTTGAACCAGCGCCAGCGCGGCGTTGATATCGGCCAGGTTGTACTTAAATCCGGGGCTAATCACTTCCGCCTGCGGCGCCCGGCCATGGGTCTGGCGGTCGTAGGCATCAACGCCAAGACCGTGGAATTTCAGGCTACGAATGCGGTTTGCCAGCTGTTCGTCGTCGGTAATAATCAGCCCGCCTTCCGCGCTGGTCATGTTTTTGATGGCGTGGAAGGAGAAAATCGCCGTTCCCTGCCAGCCAACATGATGGCCTTTGTAGTAGGTGCCCGCCGCATGCGCCGCGTCTTCAATCAGCGGAATGCCGTGGCGTTCAGCCACTGCGCGCAGCCCGTCGATATCCGCCGGCGCGCCAGCATAATGCACGGGAATAATCGCTTTGGTGCGCGGAGTAATTGCCGCTTCAACCGCTTCTGGGGTGATCATCAGATTGTCGCGATCGACGTCGATCATCACCGGGGTCGCGCCCAGCAGAACGATCATATTGAGGGTAGAAACCCAGGTTTGCGAAGGGGTGATGACTTCATCGCCAGGACCAATGCCGAGGGCCATCAACGTAACGTGCATACCGCCGGTCGCGGAACTCACGGCAATTGAAAAACGGTTTCCCGTCAGGGCGCAAAACGCCTCTTCCAGCGCCTGGTTTTTTGGTCCGGTGGTGATCCAACCCGATTGCAGCACCTCTTTCAGCGCTGCGAACTCCGCCTCGCCCATAGAGGGACGTGAAAACGGCAGAAAATCACTCATGAATGTTCCTTACCCTATAACGCAAATGAGTACGCCTGATTCGAGAATAAAACGGTGCTTATCGCGGTGTTGTTAAAATCAGGAATAGATAGACGTGATAATTAAACCTACAACATTGAATTGCAGTAAAAGTATCAGTGTTATCTTAGGATAAGATTAAGAAAGAAATACGGATTCATGCAATAAATGATTAATAAACAAAATCAATACTTTATAAAGGTCATTGTTCTCACTGAATTTTTGTAAAAAAAAAGCCCAGTTTGCATTGAAACTGGGCTCAGACTCACATAATTCAACGTTTTCTAAACAAGTACTTTATTTATGGCTCATTTTAATATCCGTTGAATATTAGTGTAATAAATAACGCGTATTGCTGTGGTAAGCCCTAGCGTAAATTAGCAGGGAAATCTTTCGGCAATTCGCTCGCCGCGCAGTTAATTACGCTGTCGTTATTGGCCCCACAGTCGCGAACGAAGGTAATCGTTGCAAATTCATCAATAACTTCTGTTGGATAGGCCGGGCCTGCATCACGATAGCTATTCATCAGCGGAATGTGATCATTCTGGAAGCACACGGTTTTTTCCGGATTGTTCATCACCCAACGTGGGAAGAAGATGGTGCCGTGGAACAGTTTGTCGCCCAGGTTTGCAATCAGGCTCACATCGGTACCGGTCGGTTCAGTCCAGGAAATTTTGTAGATGTTTTCACCTACGCGGACAATATACGCCTGCTGGTCTTTCACCCAACGATTCGCCACGATGCCGCTGTGGATACGGTAATCCAGAGTGTGGTCGTTTTTGACGTAAATTTCGTAGTTCCAGCCGTTATCGTAGGTATAGACCAGATGTTTGCCAACGAAACCGCTCAAATCGTGTTTATCAAAGTTGCTCATGATTAAATCTCCTTGTGTCGATGCAGAGATCTTATTGCTTTAAAAAATAAATGAATAACGCTATGTTTTAATGAAACCCATCTACTTTTTGAATCAATTATGCACAAGACAACGCTGGAACAATGGGCGCTGCTGGAGAAGGTGGTAGCGCTCGGGAGCTTTGCCAAAGCGGCGGAAGAGACCCATCGCAGCCAGTCGTCGGTGAGCTACAACCTGGCGCTATTACAAGAGCGTCTCGGCGTGGCGCTGCTGATTCCGGAAGGCCGCCGTGCGGTATTAACCCCGGCAGGCGAACTGCTGCTGGCCCAGGTCAAACCGCTACTGAAGGCCTTTGCCTGGGTAGAGACCCGCGCAGCCACACTGCGCGAAGGTATGCGCACCCGGCTGGATTTAGTGGTCGACAGTATTTTCCCGCGCGAGCGGCTGTTTGCCATTTTGCGCCAGTTTCAGCAGCGCTATCCTCAGACTCAGGTGCGCTTAACTGAAGTGCTGGAGAACGCCAGCGGCAACGATGCCATTCAGGCCGAGGCAGACGTGATGGTGCTGACCCGCCGCCAGGACATTACCGGGCGCGGCGAATGGTTGATGAACATTGATTTTGTTGCCGTCGCCCATCGCGATCATCCCCTTTTCCAGCACGAAGAGACGCTCAGCGATGAGCACCTTCGCGCCTGGCCGCTGATCCGCATCGCCGATAACAACAGTGACCAACAGGCCGAACGCGACGCGTGGACCTTTTCGACTATTGATGCGGCCATCGATGCGGTGATGTATCAGGTAGGATACGGCTGGTTGCCGGAGGAGAGAATTCAGAACGAACTGGCGCAGGGGATTTTAAAGACGCTGCCGCTTAGCCACGGCGTACGGCGCGCCACGCCGCTGCATCTGATCGTCAAACGGGATTTAGCCCCGCTCGACGAACAGGTGGAGATGCTGCTGCGGCTCTTTAGCCAGCAGAATTAATGGCTTATTCCGCCAGCGCTTGCGCACACGCCCAGGCGCTGGACCACGCCCACTGGAAGTTATAGCCACCCAGCCAGCCGGTCACGTCCATCACTTCGCCAATAAAGTAGAGCCCCGGCGCTTTTTTCGCTTCCATGGTGCGCGAAGAAAGTTCGTTGGTGTCTACGCCGCCCAGCGTCACTTCCGCCGTGCGATAGCCCTCGGTGCCGTTTGGCTGCACGCGCCAGTCGGTCAGCGTATCGACCAGCGTTTGCTGATCGCGGACGTTAAGCTGTTTGAGCGTGACGTCCGGAATTTGTCCAAGCTGTTGCAGGCACTCGACAAGCCGTTTTGGTAGCTGCATCGCCAGCGTATTTTTCAGGCTCTGGTTCGGGTGCTCGGCGCGCTGCACGTCGAGGAAGTCCGCCAGGTCGATATCCGGCAGTAAATTAATGCTCACGAACTCACCCGCCTGCCAATAGCTTGAGATTTGCAGCACTGCGGGGCCAGATAGTCCGCGGTGGGTGAAAAGCAGACTTTCGCGGAATACCGTGCCGTCCTGCGCGGTGATGACCGACGGCACCGACACGCCAGACAATACCTGTAGCTGTTCGAGCATCGGTTTATGCAGAGTGAATGGCACCAGGCCCGCGCGGGTTGGCAATACTTTCAGACCAAACTGCTCGGCCACCTTATAGCCGAAAGGCGTCGCCCCGAGTCCCGGCATCGACAGGCCACCGCTGGCAATGACCAGCTTATTGGCCGACACTTCATCACCGTTAAGCACAAGCGTGTAGCCCTCGTCATCACGGGTGACGCTCAGGATTTCACTTCTCAGGCGCGTGGTGACATTGCCCTTTTCGCACTCGGCAACCAGCATCGCCACGATTTGATCGGCGGAGTCATCGCAGAAAAGCTGCCCGAGGGTCTTTTCATGCCAGGCAATGCCGTGCTTACCGACCATGTCGATAAAGTCCCATTGGGTATAGCGCGCCAGCGCAGATTTGCAGAAATGCGGGTTCTGGCTCAGATATGCCGCGGGTTCGACATAAAGGTTAGTAAAATTGCAGCGACCGCCGCCGGACATCAGGATTTTACGCCCCGGTTTCTTGCCGTTATCCAGCAGCAAAACGCGGCGCCCTGCCTGTCCAGCCATGGCGGCACAAAACATTCCCGCCGCTCCGGCACCCACTACAATGGCATCAAACCTTTCCACGCACTATCCTCAACTTAGGTATTGTCGGGAATTGTAAATTTTTCACCGAAGTCGTACCAGTGAAATATCCACAAACCCGACTTATCCGATTGATACAAAATAAATAATTCTTTTCGACCTTTAAAATTACATGGATAAATATCAAAAAAAATAGAGATTTCACTTTGCCCGCGCCGCCAATGTCCCTGATAATGCCGCGCGTTCATGTCCTCAAAATGGCGTAACGTCCTATGTTACATTTGTTTGCTGGTCTGGATTTACATACCGGGCTGTTGTTAGTACTGGCACTGTTGTTTGTTCTTTTCTACGAAGCGATTAACGGCTTCCATGATACGGCTAACGCAGTGGCCACCGTAATTTATACCCGCGCCATGCGTTCGCAGCTTGCTGTTGCAATGGCCGCAATCTTTAACTTCTTCGGCGTTCTGTTGGGCGGCCTGAGTGTAGCTTATGCCATCGTGCATATGCTGCCGACGGATCTGTTGCTCAATATGGGCTCCGCTCACGGCCTCGCCATGGTCTTTTCCATGCTGTTGGCGGCTATTATCTGGAACCTCGGCACCTGGTATTTCGGTCTGCCTGCGTCCAGCTCCCACACGCTTATCGGTGCCATCATCGGTATTGGTTTAACCAATGCGCTGATGACCGGAACGTCCGTGGTTGATGCACTCAACATCCCGAAAGTGATTAACATTTTCGCGTCGTTGATCGTGTCGCCAATTGTCGGTCTGGTGTTTGCTGGCGGTCTGATTTTCGTGCTGCGTCGTTTCTGGAGCGGTACCAAAAAACGTGCTCGTATCCACCTGACTCCTGCTGAACGTGAAAAGAAAGACGGCAAGAAAAAGCCGCCGTTCTGGACCCGTATTGCTCTGATCCTCTCCGCAATTGGCGTGGCATTCTCCCACGGTGCGAACGATGGTCAGAAAGGCATTGGTCTGGTGATGCTGGTACTGATTGGCGTTGCTCCGGCAGGTTTCGTGGTTAACATGAACGCTTCCGGCTACGAAATCACCCGTACCCGCGATGCGGTCAACAACGTTGAAACCTTCTTCCAGCAGCGCCCTGAGCTGCTGCTGAAAGTGCAGAACAGCGCTGACCCGTTAACCCCTGAAGCACTGCAAGCCACTGAGTTCCATTGTCACCCGGCGAACACCATGAACGCGCTTGACCGCACGAAGGCGATGCTGTCAGGAATCGAGAGCTACGATAAGCTCTCGGTAGAGCAGCGTGGTCAGCTTCGTCGCATCATGCTCTGCATCTCTGACACCACCGATAAAGTGGCGAAGATGCCGGAAGTGAATGCCGACGATCAGCGTCTGTTGAAGAAACTGAAAACCGACATGCTGAGCACCATTGAGTACGCGCCAATCTGGATTATTATGGCCGTCGCACTGGCGCTGGGCATTGGTACAATGATCGGCTGGCGCCGTGTTGCTACCACTATCGGCGAGAAAATCGGTAAGAAAGGTATGACCTACGCACAGGGCATGGCCGCGCAGATGACCTCTGCGGTGTCCATCGGCCTGGCAAGTTATACCGGGATGCCGGTTTCCACGACGCACGTACTCTCCTCTTCCGTGGCGGGTACCATGCTGGTCGATGGCGGCGGGTTACAGCGTAAAACCGTGACCAACATCCTGATGGCCTGGGTCTTCACCCTGCCGGCCTCTATCATTCTGTCCGGCGTGCTGTACTGGATCTCGCTGAAGCTTATCTAAGCTCACAGTGATAAAAACATAAAAACGGGTCAGGAAACTGGCCCGTTTTTTTTTACTCAGTGCCAAATCATCAAAGCAATTAAGCTAATGACCACCAATCCACAAAGTGAACTGGTCAAAATAAACTGACGGCGAACGCGCTCACAGCGACGGATAAACTCATCGTCGTGATGGTCGCGGTAACGCTGCCCGTAGATGTACCAGACCAGACGCATCTGCTTACCCGGCTGGCCGTGAGAGGTGAAAAAACCACCGCCATCGACATACTGATAGAGCAAGGGATCGCAACCTCGTAGTACAACCAATAACGCACGTAACGATGAGAAGTAACGTGCCATATTCACCACACAAACGACACACAGGGCCCAAAACAGCGCAATTGTGCTGATCATAACTCCTCCCCGGCGACCAGCCCTCAGAGATATCCCCCAGGGCATACCGCTCCCCAATTTCCCACCAACACCTCAGTAAAAGAGTGCGATTCCGATCACGTTTATTTATTCGACCGGCTCATTAAATAGTGTAGGAGATCAGTTAAATTTTTTACCACAAGGTTAATCGTTATCAATACGTAAGATGGAAAAATTTGTTTAACTAATTGGCGAACCGGATGCATTGACGGCGCCCCAAGGCCAATATAAGGTAGAAATATCTTCTACAATTAGGTCTTTAAGGGCAAACCCCGCGCAGATAGCACGCAGGACGCGGGCAAGGGACAGCGCATGGGCTGTCTGGTCCAACAGTCATCGACAACTTTATGGAAGGAGTAACACTATGGCTTACAAACACATTCTTATCGCCGTCGACCTTTCACCAGAGAGCAAAGTACTGGTAGAGAAAGCGGTATCAATGGCTCGCCCCTACAATGCGAAAGTCTCTCTGATTCACGTTGACGTGAACTATTCCGATCTCTACACCGGGCTGATTGACGTCAATCTGGGCGACATGCAGAAACGAATCTCCGAAGAGACTCACCACGCGCTGAGCGAACTCTCTACTGGTGCAGGCTACCCAATCACCGAAACCCTGAGCGGTAGCGGCGACCTGGGTCAGGTGCTGGTTGATGCTATCAAGAAATACGATATGGACCTGGTTGTCTGCGGTCATCACCAGGATTTCTGGAGCAAACTGATGTCTTCTGCTCGCCAGCTTATCAACACCGTTCACGTTGATATGCTGATTGTTCCGCTGCGCGACGACGAAGAAGAATAAATCTCTCATCGAGCATCGTGAAAACGCCTGCCTATGCAGGCGTTTTTATTTCTAGCCTTTGCGCCCGGCAATCCACTCCTGCACTTCCACCACGAAGGTGTCAGGCGCTTTGCGGTACATCTTACGCGCCAGGTCCAGAATCGTATGCTGGCCTAACGCCTCTTCCATTCGCTGCTGCGCCATGTCCATCACCGAACGCACGCCACAGATACCTTCGCAGGCCCACTCCGGCGGCTGTTCATCAAAGACCGCCAGACGCTGACGAATTTCCCGGCACTCGAAAATACGCTTATCGCCATCAATAGCGTTGACCACGTCCAGTACCGTAATGTCCTCAGCCGGTTTCGCCAGCTGAAAACCGCCGCCCTTGCCTTCGATGCTGCGCACCAGCCCGGCTTTCGACAGGCGGGTAAAGATTTTGGCCAGATAGTCATAGGGCACGCTTTGCAGCTCGGCAATTTCGCGCACGCTCATATCGCGGGCATCCCCTTTGCCGTCCACCATGCACATCAGACTATGTATGCCGTACTCAACCCCAGAACTGTAGAATGCCATGCGCTCTTATCTCAGCCAAAATGAATCTGAGTTATTGTAGCTTTTTCGCCAGACGCATTCCATAAGGCAAGCATAAATACCGAGAGGTTAAAAATTTAATTAATTGAATATCAAATAGATAAAATCAAAATGTGTCTTCTGGTGCGATTGCTGACACGAATCACATTGCAATCTTTAACTGCGACCAATAAAATCCGAGTCAATCAATCGTAGTGAACAGTGAGACAAACCTAATGCGTAAACAAATTCTGATCGTCGGTGCCGGTTTTGCCGGTATGTGGGCAGCGCTGAGCGCCGCGCGTCTGGCAGACAAACACCAGCAGGCCGTTGATATTACGGTGATTGCGCCACAGCCGGAGCTGCGCGTTCGTCCGCGTTTTTATGAAAGCCACGTTCAGACGCTGGTTTCGCCACTGATGCCGCTGTTCGACGTCACCGGCGTTAAATTCCTACGCGGCACCGTTGAGCAGATCCTTCCGGCCTCGAAAGAGGTGAGCTGGAAAGACGAGAACGGTGAAGTGCGCCTGCGTCGCTACGACCGTCTGGTGCTTGCCAGCGGCAGCCACGTCAACCGCGATATCATTGCCGGTGCCGCCGAACATGCGTTCGACCTTGACCAACTGGAAAGCGCGACGGTGCTGGAGCAGCATCTGAAAGATCTGGCCGGCCAGCCTGAGAGCGACGCGCGTAACACCGTAGTCGTGTGCGGCGGCGGATTCACCGGGATTGAGATGGCGCTGGAGCTTCCGGGCCGTCTGCGTGAAATTCTGGGTGAAGATGCTAAGACCAGAGTTGTCGTAGTTGAGCGCGGCGCGCAGCCGGGCGGGCGCTGGAGCAAAGAGTTACGCGATGTGATTATCGAAGCCTCTGCCGAATTGGGCGTGGAGTGGCTGGTAAATGCGGAAGTGGAAAGCGTGGATGCGTCCGGCGTAACGCTGAAAGATGGGCAGGTTATCGCCTCCCAGACCGTTATCTGGACCGTCGGCGTTCAGGCTAATGATCTGACGGCGCAGATTGATGCGCCGCGCGACCGCCAGGGTCGTTTGCACGTGAACGGTAATCTGCAGGTGCTCGGCCATGACGATATCTACGCCACGGGCGATGTGGCTTACGCCGCGACAGACGACAAAGGCAACCATGCCCTGATGACCTGCCAGCACGCCATTCTGCTGGGCAAGTTTGCCGGGAACAACGCGGCGGCAAGCGTGCTGGACGTGGCACCGCTGCCGTATCGTCAGGAGATGTACGTTACCTGTCTGGATCTGGGCGCATGGGGTGCGGTGTACAGCGAAGGCTGGGATCAGCAGGTGAAGCTGACGCGTGAAGAGGCGAAGAAGCTGAAAGTGTCGATTGTCAGCGAACTGATTTATCCACCGAAAGCGGACCGTGCAGTGGCGTTTGAGATTGCGGACCCGCTGGCACCGTTTGTTTAAGATTGTGCAAGCCCCCTCACCCCGGCCCTCTCCCCATAGGGGCGAGGGGGAAAGGCAGAGAGTGCAGGCCGCGCGGTCGATCCCCTCTCCCCTTTGGGGAGAGGGTTAGGGGAAATTACTCCGCCGTCCCCGCATAAATATCAAACCGATGCCCTTTGGTGACCACCGCATTCGGTGTCGCCACGTCCGCCAGCGGCGGCGCGTAATCCGGGCGTTTCACCACCACGCGTTTGGTTGCCAACTGACGCGCCGGTTCCAGCAGACCATCCGCATCCAGATCCGGTCCCACCAGCGACTGAAACACGCGCATCTCTTTTTTCACCAGCGCGCTTTTCTGCTTATGCGGGAACATCGGGTCAAGATACACCACCTGCGGACGCGGGGTGATATCCGTTAACGCCGTCAGGCTGGAGGCATGAATCAGCTGTAGCCGCTCCTGCAACCACGGGCCAATTTCCGGGTCGGCGTAGCCGCGCGCCAGGCCATCGTCGAGCAATGCCGCCACCACCGGGTTACGCTCCAGCATCCGCACGCGGCAGCCAACGGAAGCCAGCACGAACGCATCACGCCCCAACCCCGCCGTCGCATCCACCACGTCAGGCAGATAGCCGCCTTTCACGCCCACGGCTTTCGCCACCGCTTCACCGCGACCGCCGCCGAATTTACGCCGGTGCGCCATCGCCCCGCCGACAAAATCCACGAAGATGCCGCCAAGCTTTGGCTCGTCGCGTTTGCGCAGTTCCAGATGCTCCGGCGTCATCACCAGCGCCATCAGGTTGTCGTCATCCTGTTCCAGCCCCCAGCGGGCGGCAAGAACAGATAAGGCGCCGTCTCCGGCGCCCGTTTCATCAAGTAAACAAATTTTCACGAACGAGTTAGCCCTTGATGCCGTAGTGCTCAAGCATCGCATCAAGCTGCGGTTCACGGCCACGGAAGCGTTTGAACAGCGCCATTGGCTCTTCAGAACCACCGCGGGTCAGGATGTTATCGAGGAACGACTGCCCGGTCTGACGGTTGAAGATGCCTTCTTCCTCAAAGCGAGAGAAGGCATCTGCCGCCAGCACGTCGGCCCACAGGTAGCTGTAGTAGCCTGCCGCATAGCCACCCGCAAAGATGTGGCTGAAAGCGTGCGGGAAACGACCCCAAGTTGGACCTGGTACCACGGCGACCTGTTTCTTGATTTCGGCCAGCGTCTCAAGCACTTTCGCGCCCTGCTGCGGGTCATACTGGGCGTGCAGGCGGAAGTCGAACAGACCGAACTCCAGTTGACGCAGGATAAACAGCGCCGCCTGGTAGTTTTTCGCCGCCAGCATTTTATCCAGCAGTTCCTTCGGCAGCGGTTCGCCGGTTTCATAGTGGCCGGAGATAAACGCCAGCGCTTCCGGCTCCCAGCACCAGTTTTCCATAAACTGGCTTGGCAGTTCGACGGCATCCCATGGCACCCCGCTGATACCGGAAACACCAGCGGTTTCGATGCGGGTCAGCATATGATGCAGGCCGTGACCAAACTCGTGGAACAGGGTGATCACTTCGTCATGGGTAAACAGCGCCGGTTTGCCGTTCACCGGGCGGTTAAAGTTACAGGTCAGGTAGGCGACCGGTTTTTGCAGCGTGCCGTCGAGTTTACGCATCTGGCCGACACAGTCATCCATCCACGCCCCGCCGCGCTTGTGCTCGCGGGCGTACAGGTCGAGGTAGAAGCTGCCGCGCAGTTCGTTGCTTTCGTCATACAGCTCGAAGAAGCGCACTTCCGGATTCCAGACGTCAACGTCGGTACGCTCTTTGGCGGTGATGCCGTAAATGCGCTTAACCACTTCGAACAAACCGTTAACGGCTTTGTTTTCCGGGAAGTACGGGCGCAGCTGCTCGTCGCTGATACTGTAGAGGTGCTGCTTCTGTTTTTCGCTGTAGTAGGCGATATCCCACGGTTGCAGTTCATCAACGCCAAATTCGGCTTTAGCGAAGGCGCGCAGCTGGGCCAGCTCTTTTTCACCCTGCGGACGGGCACGTTTGGCCAGATCGGTCAGGAAGTCGAGCACCTGCTGTGGGTTTTCCGCCATTTTGGTGGCGAGCGATTTAAAGGCGTAGCTTTCAAAGCCCAACAGCTGAGCCAGCTCGTGGCGCAGCGCCAGAATTTCTTCCATCACCGGCGTGTTATCCCACTTCCCGGCGTTCGGTCCCTGGTCGGAGGCGCGAGTGGAGTAGGCGCGGTACAGTTCTTCACGAAGCGCCTGGTTGTCGCAGTAGGTCATCACCGGCAGGTAGCTTGGGATATCCAGCGTCAGCAGGTAACCTTCCTGCTCTTTGGCTTCAGCCTGGGCTTTCGCCGCGGCCAGCGCGCTTTCCGGCATGCCGGAAAGTTCAGATTCATCGGCAACCAGCTTGCTCCAGCCCATGGTGGCATCGAGCACGTTGTTGCTGTACTGGTTTCCAAGCTCTGACAGACGCGTCGCAATTTCGCCGTAGCGCTGCTGCTTCTCTTTCGGCAGGCCGATGCCGGACAGTTCAAAATCACGCAGCGCGTTATCGACCGCTTTTTTCTGTGCGGTGTTCAGCGTGGCGTAGTTATCGCCATCACGCAGGTCGCGGTAGGCGTTGTAAAGCCCTTCGTTTTGACCGACCCAAGTGCTGTATTCCGACAGCAGCGGCAGCGTCTGCTCATAGGCTTCACGCAGCTCCGGGCTGTTTTTGACCGAGTTCAGGTGGCTCACCGGCGAGAAAATACGCCCCAGCACGTCGTCCACTTCCGCCAACGGCTGGCAGAGGTTTTCCCAGCTATACGGCCCGCCCTGCGCCACTACGCGTTCCACATTCTCACGACAGTCGTTCAGTGCTTTGGTCACGGCAGGGACAACATGTTCGGGCTGAATCTGGGAAAACGGCGGTAGGTCGAAGGGGGTCAGTAATGGATTGGTCATATGCGCAGTCCTGGTCTAAGAAAGAAATGAAGCGCTCATCGGCGCTTTAGCGATAGATCTAGAATGGGGGATAGTTGGGGGAATTTCAATGATAGTGGGCACTCATTTCACCGACGTTGTAAACGATGCCGAACAGCGCAACTGCCAGTAAAAACAGCGCGGAGAGGCGTTCTAGGCGAAGCGCATACTGCCCTGACAGCAAGCGCTGAACCATCAGGATATAGAGCGATAGAACGGTAATATCAAACAGCACCCACACCAGCGAGAGCGTCAGCATGCTCAGCGTGAAGTCCTGCGTGACGGCAATAAACTGTGGGAAGAAGGCGACAAAAAAGAGAATGTCCTTCGGGTTTGAAATACCAATAAGAAAGCCCTTCAGCAGGCCGCCGCGCGCAGGAGTCATCTGCACCTCCTGCGCCTTGTGCATCAAGCTGCTGATGGCGCTCCAGCCGATATAGAGCGAGCCCGCCATCCCCAGCAGCGACAGCATGACCGGCGACAATGCCACCACGCCGAGCAGCATCAGGGTTGCCAGCACAATCAGCACCAGCGACGCGGCGTTAGTTCCTATCACCGTGATAAACGCCCGGCGGCTGCCTTCCCGCGCGGCGGTTCCCGTGACCAGCGCCACCACCGGGCCGGGCGTTGCCAGCAGCAATAATACCGCCAGCATATAGGCGGCAAGTAACGTCAGATTCATGGTTTTTTCCTGATGATTAACAGACCTGCACGGCACACCCATTATTCGGCGCGGGCCGCGCATTGAAAAACGGAAAAAACTACGCTTCAATGTGAGTAAAACTCACAATAGAACATCACTATGTCGCTACCGCCGCTGTACGCCCTGCGCGCTTTTGAAGCCGCTGCTCGCTTAGGCTCCTTCAGCAAAGCCGCTGAATTACTCAACGTGACGCCCGGCGCGGTGAGCCGTCATGTCCGCACGCTGGAGCAATGGTTCGACTGCGCGCTCTTTCAGCGCCACGGGCCGCGCGTCACCGTGACCGACGCCGGACAAACGCTGGCGGCACAGCTCGGTGAGGGCTTTCAAAGTCTGGAGCGAGCCTGCGAGGCATTTGGTCATCGTCGTCGCGAGCTTCGCCTGAAAGCACCGTCCACGCTGACAATGCGCTGGCTGCTGGCAGCACTTCAACCGTTCACCTCACCGCAAATTGCGCTCTCCAGCGTGTGGATGGATACCGATACGGTTGATTTCAGCCGGGAACCCTACGACTGCGCCATTTTGCTGGGCGACGGCCAATTTGGTTCCGGGACACAAAGTCAGTTGCTGTTTGAAGAGTGGCTGATACCTATCTGTGCCCCCCAGCTCACCGCACAGGCCAGGGAAAATCTCGAGCGCTGCGAGCTGATTCACCCCTCACCGGATCGCCGCGACTGGCGGCGCTGGCTAAAACGAACCGGGCAATTCTCAACGCTGAATACCGCACGCGGTACGGTGTTCGATACCCTTGAGCAGGGCTATCTGGCCGCCATTGGTGGGCATGGGGTCGCCATTGGTGATTTGCTATTGAGCCAGGAGGCGCTCGCCAGCGGTCTGCTGACGCTGCCCTTTAACGACGCCGTCGCTACCGGGGATGGTTACTGGTTGGTGTGGCCGAAGGCTTCGGCGCAATCGCAGGAGATTGCAAGGCTACATGCACATTTAAAAAAGGCGATACCGCAGCCGGTACCGCCTTCCCTCAACATGCTGCGCTAATTAGTGCGGCTTTTTCGCCATTTCATAGGCGGCAGGCAGGTTCAGACGCTGCCAGAACTGCTGGTCAGCGGTGGTGCCTGACAGCGGATAACCCGCCGGCAGCGCGCTTTTCACCATCAGCGCGCGACGCTGCGCGGCAGAGAGATTCGGCAGCGCCGCTTCCAGCAGCACTTCAGCGCCCTGCGGCACCGTGATGGTCTGCTTCTCACCCTTCTGCTGCGGCAGGTCGTAGGTCATGGTAAAGCGGTAGAAATCGCGCATCGCCGGGTCGCGGTACGGGTCATCTTTACCCGCCGTTTTCGCGCATTCAGCCAGCGTCGTGCCGCACTCTTTCTCCAGCGCCGCGCGCAGTTGGTCGCGCGCTTCGTTAAACAGCGCGCGGAACTTCGCATCGTTCAGGTAGTGGGCGACGTTACGCTGCGCCACCATGCGGGAGCCCATGACGTCCAGCGGATAGTGCACGCCGAGCACGATACGCGAGTAGCCATAGCGCGCGCCGCGAGTCACCAGCGCGTCAAAACGCTCGGGGATCATCTCCGCCATCAGCAGCGCGTCGGTATAGCCGGTGTTGGTATGGCCGCTTGGGAATGAGCCGCCGTCGGCGGTATACGGATGGTTATCTTTAATCACCACATCGTCCGGCACCAGGTGAATGGTGTTGCCCTGAATCAGGAACGGACGCGGGTTATTGAAGTGTTTTTTCGCCGCGCTGGTGCTCACTTCGGAGGCTTTAATCAGCGCTGCCGCTTTGCTGAGCTCACCTTTGTCGTAGGCCGCGATAAACGCTTTGCCCAAACGTGGCCCCATTGCATCGCTCAGGAAGTAAAGGTGGTTGATGCCTTCCGCATCCGCCAGCGCCTGGTGGCGGGCAGTTTGGGTCGCATCACGGTTAATATCGGTCACCGTCGCCAGGTTCTGCTTCACTACCGTCTCAGGCAGGGCGCTGAACGCCGAGAGCAGTTCGATACCGGCCTGCTGGTTGGCTTTGGTCTGGAAGTCATAGCCGCTGGCCTTGAGCCAGGCTTTATCGGCCTGCGTTTTGCTCTGCTTCGCTTTTTCCAGCTGGTCGCGGGTGAGCGTCGGCGCGTCGCCTTTCAGCGCCGCACGCAGCGCCGTCAGCGATTGCCCTTCCAGCGCGTCAAATGCCGGACTGACCGCCGTTGGCGTCACGGTGTTAGCGATTGTCGCCGCCTGATTCACGGAAACGTCTTTTGCCAGTACCGGCATTGCCAGCGCCATCGCAGCGGCCAGCAGTGTGATTTGCAGTTTCATTATTTTCCTTTTATTCAAACAATTACCTTGCCTGCCGTTGACGCTAAACCCGTCGCTTGACGTTTTTATGACACGTTCACGTTTTGCAACAGTATTGCCACAAATGGAAACGACGCAGCGCTACAGCGGTAATCTGCGCGGATCTGCGGTAAACTGTCAGCTATCTTGTTTAATTCCCGGAATATCCGCATCCATGCTCAGTTATCGCCACAGCTTTCACGCAGGCAACCACGCCGACGTTTTAAAACACACCGTTCAGAGTCTGATCATCGAATCGTTGAAAGAGAAAGAGAAACCGTTTCTCTATCTGGACACCCACGCCGGTGCAGGCCGCTATCAGCTGAGTGGCGAGCACGCCGAAAAAACCGGGGAATACCTGGAAGGAATCGCCCGTATCTGGCAGCAGGACGACCTGCCGGAAGAACTGGTGCCGTATATCTCCGTGGTGGAACACTTCAACCGTACCGGCCAGCTGCGCTACTACCCTGGCTCCCCGCTGATTGCCCGCCAGCTGCTGCGCGAGCAGGACAGCCTGCAGATGACCGAGCTGCACCCGAGCGATTTCCCGCTGCTGCGCTCTGAATTCCAGAAAGATAACCGCGCCCGCGTTGATCGTGCCGACGGCTACCAGCAGCTGAAAGCCAAGCTGCCACCGGCTTCTCGTCGCGGCCTGATCCTTATCGACCCGCCGTACGAAATTAAAACCGACTACCAGGCGGTCGTGAGCGGTATCAACGATGGCTACAAGCGTTTTGCCACCGGCACCTATGCCCTGTGGTATCCGGTAGTGCTACGCCAGCAAATCAAGCGCATGATCCGCGACCTCGAAGAGACCGGCATTCGCAAAATTCTGCAAATTGAGCTGGCGGTGCGTCCGGACAGCGATCAGCGCGGCATGACCGCTTCCGGCATGATTGTTATCAACCCGCCGTGGAAGCTGGAAGCACAGATGAACAACGTGCTGCCGTGGCTGCACAGCAAGCTGGTTCCGGCAGGTACCGGTCATACGCTGGTAAACTGGATCGTGCCGGAGTAATTGCAGGCATCGGTGGAACCTATCAGTTTCAGGTATACAATCGCGAGTATTTTGACGGGGAGCATGAGGCTCACCCACTCAACAATAAACATTCAGGAGCGGCCATGACCAAACATTACGACTACATCGCCATTGGCGGCGGCAGCGGCGGTATCGCCTCCATTAACCGTGCGGCCATGTATGGCCAGAAGTGCGCGTTAATCGAAGCCAAAGATCTCGGCGGCACCTGCGTGAACGTTGGTTGCGTACCGAAAAAAGTGATGTGGCATGCCGCGCAGATTCGCGAAGCAATTCACATGTATGGCCCGGACTACGGTTTCGACACCACCATCAATAACTTCGATTGGGACAAGCTGGTTGCTAGCCGTACCGCCTACATCGACCGTATTCATACCTCTTACGACAACGTACTGGGTAAGAACAAGGTTGATGTGATTAAGGGCTTTGCGCGCTTCGTCGATGCCAAAACCATCGAAGTAAACGGTGAGACGATCACCGCCGATCATATTCTGATCGCGACAGGCGGTCGTCCGAGCCACCCGAATATTCCAGGCGTGGAATACGGTATCGACTCCGACGGTTTCTTCGAGCTGCCGGCGCTGCCGAAGCGCGTTGCCGTGGTGGGTGCAGGCTATATCGCCGTGGAATTAGCGGGCGTTATCAACGGTCTGGGTTCTGAAACCCACCTGTTCGTACGTAAACACGCGCCGCTACGCAGCTTCGACCCGTTAATCGTCGAGACGCTCCTTGAGGTGATGAACGCCGAAGGCCCGCAGCTGCATACCAATGCGATTCCAAAAGCGGTGGTCAAGAATGCCGATGGCAGCCTGACCCTGGAGCTGGAAGACGGCCGCAGCCAGACCGTCGACTGCCTGATTTGGGCGATTGGTCGCGAACCGGCGAACGATAACTTCAATCTGGCCGCAACGGGCGTGAAAACCAACGATAAAGGCTACATCGTCGTTGATAAGTTCCAGAACACCAACGTTCCGGGTATTTATGCCGTGGGTGATAACACCGGTGCGGTAGAGCTGACCCCGGTAGCGGTAGCCGCAGGCCGTCGTCTCTCCGAGCGTCTGTTTAACAACAAGCCGGACGAACATCTGGACTACAGCAATATCCCGACCGTGGTCTTCAGCCACCCGCCAATCGGCACCGTGGGCTTAACCGAGCCGCAGGCGCGTGAGCAGTACGGTGACGACGCCGTGAAGGTCTATAAATCCTCCTTCACCGCGATGTATACCGCCGTGACTTCACACCGTCAGCCGTGCCGCATGAAGCTGGTGTGCGTTGGCCCGGAAGAGAAGATCGTCGGTATTCACGGTATTGGCTTCGGCATGGATGAAATCCTCCAGGGCTTCGCCGTGGCGCTGAAGATGGGCGCGACCAAGAAGGACTTCGATAACACCGTGGCGATTCATCCTACGGCGGCGGAAGAGTTCGTGACCATGCGCTAAGGCACATTGCCTGAACGACAAAAAGCCAGACGAATGTCTGGCTTTTTTTATGCGCGCTTCCCCGGGGTCGGCGTAAACGCCTCGCCTGGGCTGCATGCGCGTGTAGCCCGGCCAAGCGAAGCGCCGCCGGGATTGCACTAAACCCTAGAACCGCCAGGTCACCCCAGTCAACACGGTAAAACTGCCATCACGATCAACCATCGGGCTATTTTTAATCTCATCCGGCAGCACGCTGTAGCTCGCATTTGCCGTCAGCATCAGGTTGTTGGTCAGCGGGTACTTCATCGTCAGCCCAACGTACGGCATCCAACTGCTGCCCGGCGACCATTGTGCTAATCCGCTACGGCGAGATTCCGCCCTCGACACGCCGTAGTAATAGCGGTTGAAGCTATCGTCATAGTAATAAACCCCCAGCGCAGGGATAATCGCCAAACGGCCCACTGGCAGCACGCGGAAATAAGAGAGTTCCCCCACCCAGCCGTTGCTGTTATCCAGAATATCCGCCGCCGCCGAAACTTTCAGGCTGCCCCACTTTTCGTGGTGATACCACGCCGCGCCGGCCATTGCGGTACTGTTACGCTTATCTAACTGCTTCATAGCGCTATCGTCGTTATCCGACGGATCGAAGGTCAGCGGCAGCCAGGAGACCGTCAGGCTGACTTCATCGAGCTGATTTTTAAAGAATGCGTAGCCTAGCGTGGTCTGGCGAATATAAAATGAATCGCCTTCGTAATTAACAATAGGCACCGCATGAGTATTTTCATTATATCCGCGATAAATAGATTCATTAAATACCGCTCCTGCCCCAACCGATAACGCTGCCGATGACGTACCTGAAATAAAAGACATAATTAAAAGCAGCGCCGCATTACGCTTAATTGACATTCCCGTTGTCCCGACCTAATATAATACCCTAGTGTCAAGTATGATAATATTCGTATTTATATTGATGCAATCTCAATATTTATATAGATCTATATCAATTTATATATAGAGCTGGGCAATGAAGAAACTTCAGATTAAGCCTCAGGAATTAAAAATAATATCGGTGGTGGCCGCCAGCGAAAATATTAGCCACGCTGCTACCGTGCTGGGCATGGCTCAGGCCAATGTCAGCCGCTATCTTTCTGATGTTGAATCAAAAATTGGGCTTACAATTTTTGAGCGTAGTTCGCGTAAGCTCACGCCAACTCGCTTTGGCGAATCACTGCTGCCTTACGTTAACGACCTGTTGGAAAAAGAAAACCAGCTTAATCATTTCGTGGCTGACTATAAGCATGAAAAAAATGGCCGCGTCACGATTTACTCACCAACAATGATTAACGCCTATCTGGCACGCAACGTGGTAAATACCATAAAAGATATCGGAAACATCAGTTTATATCTGAAAACATTTAATCTGGAACGAAAGTCATTTTATGAAGGTTCCGAATTTCCTGATGACTGCGATATTTTAATTTCCTGCGTGCAACCCAAAAATGAATCCTTAGTGGCAAGCTTTATCGCGAAATATGCGGCCAGCGCCTATGCCAGCACCCAGTATCTTGCGGAGCACCCTATCAGCTCGCCGGACGATCTCGACAAACACTCCTGTATTCTGATGGATTCAATGCTGATTAATGACGCCAACATCTGGCGCTTTAGCCTCGCCGGAAGCCAGGAGGTTCGTGACTTTCGCGTTACCGGCAACTACATCTGCGACAACACTCAGGCGGCACTTGAGCTGGCGCGCAACGGGCTGGGCATTGTCTTTGCACCTAAAAGTAGCGTGCAGGCCGATATTCAATCCGGAGTACTCGCTCCCTGCTTCGCCGAACAGTACGAATGGTGGCTCGATCTGGTGGCTATCTACCGCAAACGCGAATATCAGCCATGGCGAGTGCAGTTTATTCTTGATGAAGTTCTGGAGGAGCTTCGCCGCCAGGTGGCGCAGCCGCGAGAAGAATAACCCCGGCACGAAGCCGGGGCGTGATTTTAGAAAGCGTAGGTCATGCTGACCGAGACGTTACGCGGCTCGCCGTAGACCGCGGAATCATCCAGATACGAGTAGTATTCACGGTCAAACAGGTTGTTGACGTTTGCCTGTACCGCCAGCTGTTTGGTGACCTGATACTGCGCGAACAGGCTCACCAGCGGGTAGCTGCTCTGGTAGAGGCGCTGAGTTTCGCCGTCCGGCCCGGTCACGTCTTGATAGACCCGGTTTTGCCAGGTCGCACCGCCGCCGACGGTCAGCTCAGGCATCACCGGCACGCGGTAGCGGGTGAACAGTTTGAGCTGCGTCTGCGGCGCAAAGCTGTTGTAGCGACCATCGCTATCGGTGGCAACGTAGCGCGTGGCGCTGAAGGTCAGTTGCAGGTTGTCAGTGACCGCACCGTTAACCTCAAATTCCGCCCCTTTGCTCACCGCGCCGCTGGTCGAACGATACGCTTGTTCACTGGAGCCGTTGACGAACTCACCGCTCACCGCTTCTGGCGCGTTATCCTGCTCAATACGGAACACCGCGAAGTTGGTGGTTAAACGCCCGTCCGCCCAGTCAGCCTTGAGACCCGTTTCATAGTTCTTGCCGGTCACCGGCGACAGCCATGATCCATCGGCGGAACGTTTGGTCTGCGGCGCGAAAATCGAGGTATAGCTGGCATAAGCCGACAGACTTTCGGTCAGATCATAGACCAGCCCGCCGTACGGTGTGATGTTATATTTGCGCATATCGCCGCTGCTGCCGTCGGTGCTGTACTGGGTATAGCGCGCGCCAATAATCAGCGATAGCGGATCGGCAAGCGACAGGCGAGCCGCCGTATAGGTTGATTTCTGCCGCACAATGTCGTCGGCATTTTGATACCAGTCGCCCCATTCCGGCTGCGCTACGCTGCCGTTCCAGTTGTTATCAAAGATACCAATCTGGCTGGCATCCATCGGCCCATCCTGGCTGAAGGTGGCGTTGTGCTGACGGCTGTAGCTCGCACCGGCCATCAGCTGATGCTGACGCCCCAATAGCTTAAATGGCCCGTTGGCGTAGGTATCGAAGGAGTCGACGGTACGTTTGCCTTTATCTTTACTTCCCCAACCGGTGGCACCGTCGCCGGTATCGGCATCGGGGTTGCCCATCACGTACAGCAGCGTGTCATTGAAGGTCTGCTCGCCGTGGGTGCCATTAAAGCGATACGACCAGCCGTTATCCCATTCGTGGGTCAGGTCGACAAACACCTTGCGGGACTCAACCTGATAGCGCGTCCAGTCTGCCGCCGTGTTGGTGCTGCGGTCATAGTGCGTGCGCGTACCGTTGCTGTAGAGGCTTGGCAGCCCGCCCCAGGTTGGGTTGCCGGTATTAGATTTCTGGTAGTCCCAACCCAGCGACACGGTGGTGCTGTCGGTAAGATCCGCATCCACCACGCCATAGAAGAATTTCTTGGTTTTATGGTAGCGGTCAAGCCAGCTGTCCTGATCCTGATAGCCGGTGACGATGCGCCCACGCAGGCTGCCGTCAGAGTTCAGCGGCGTAGAGAGGTCGGCGACATAGCGCTGCTTGTTCCAGCTGCCATAGCTGGCGCTGATATTGCCGGTTGCCACCTTACTGTCAGCCCGTTTGCGCACCATGTTGACCGTCGCGCCCGGGTCGCCCGCCCCGGTCATCAGCCCGTTAGCGCCGCGCACCACCTCAATACGGTCATAGATGGCGGTATCTTCCGCCGCATCACCATAGTTCCAGGCATCGCCCAGCGAGGTGGGAATATCGTCGTAGGAGAAGTTAGTGATTTCAAAACCGCGCGAGTAGTAATAGCTGCGTTCAGAGTCAATCTGCTGCGACGACACGCCGGTCGCGTTGGTCAACACTTCGTCTACCGTTTGCAGGTCCTGATCCTACATGCGCTGGTGCGTGACGACGCTGACGGACTGCGGAATATCACGCGGTGCCAGATTCATCTTGGTGCCCGCATGCGTAGTTTTTACCGCGTAATCCTGCTGCTCGTCGGACGTACTTTCTCCGCTGCCGTAGACCACCATCTCCTGACTGGTTTCTGCGGCCTGAGCCTGGTGAACGAAGCCATGAATCGCTAGCGCAAGAAGCGAAACGGTGAGCGGTTTCCCGCTGATTTCCCTGCCGTTAAAAAACATATTAGGTCCCATCAGATCTTGTTGTTGTGAGTGAGGTCTTTCCGCTCGCAGCGCCAAGAAATGACGCGCTTTTCCGTAAGCTTTTGAGCTGCATAAAAAGCGATAACGACCACAAATGAGAATGCCAATGATAATTACTCGCTTTAAATGAAGCAGTCTGTTTTATCAGTTAAATGTAAGGAAATGTATACATGTTTATTATCAAAGTGTTGACATAATTCCCCGCTTCGCTTGCGCTCAATTTGCACAGATGTGGGTGCGTGACCACTGAAAAATAGGATCGGCGAATTTGCGCATTTGTGATAAATAATTATGATTCTCATTCTTATTACATTGTCCCGTCACCGCACAGCCTCTGCCGGGAACCGCTTATCCAATGATGGAGTTTCGAATGGTAACGTTATTCAGCCCGCGCAAAACGGCGCTCTGCGCCGCACTCGTCGCTGCTTTTACCCTCCACTCGCTGCCTGCCCTTGCTGAAAATGCGCAGCCTGCCGAGAGCGCCGCGGCGCTGAAAACCGCTGCTGGCGTCACGCAAAATGCGCTGGGCGATGGTCTGTATGAAATGGCGCTGTTCTCCGGCGAGAAATCACTGTTTGTTGCCAGCGCGCAGAGCTTTAAAGATGTGAACGGCGGCGTGATTTATCGCGTAGACCCTACCTCGCTTGCCGTCACCGGTATCACCCATACCGATCTGAAAAACTTTGGCATGGCGGTCGATAGCGATGGCAAGACGTTCTACGTCACCAACTCGCTGGATGGCGGGGTCTCAAAAGTGGACGCGAAAAGCGGCAAGGTGATGCAACGTCTGATGCTCGACGGCAAAGACAAAGACGGTGACCCTGCGGGCGCACGTGAGGTGCTGTTCCACGAAGGTCTGCTGTTTATCGGCCGCGTCGCCGACCCGGGCTATATTTCGGTGGTCGATGCTAAAACCATGACCGTGAAAGCGCGTATCGATAACGCAGGTAAATGGGTTACCGGCATCATCTATTCTCCGGTAACCAAACGCATTTACGCGACCAACGGCGGCGGCGAAGTGCTGGTCATCAACCCGCAAAGCTACAAAATCGAGCAGCGCTGGACGCCTGGCGACGGTAAGGAATATCTACTGCTGAATATGGCGGAAGACCCAAAAACCGGCCGCCTGTTCGTCACCGATGATTCTAAGGCCAAAACCACGCTGGTCTTTGATGAGCACACCGGCAAAGTGATTAAACGTATTGACGGCGATGCGCTGGGTATTAAGTTTGACGCGAAGCGCAATGAGATCTTCATCAGCCAGCGCGAGTCGAAAAAAGTCCTGCGTCTTGATGCCACCAGCTATGCCGTGAAGCAGAGCTGGGATTTCAGTACGCATCCGAACAGCCTGCTGCTTTCTGATGATGGCAACACGCTGTACGTGACGCTGAAGCAGGACTTCAACAAAGATAACTCCACTAAAGGGCCGGATAGCGTCGCGCGTATTACGCTGAACTAACCTGGCAAACTGGCCCATCCGGCACGGTGCAACATCGAGCCGGATGGCGCTTCGCTTATCCGGCCTACCTTATTTACGCTTTAGAAACATATATTTATTATTCACTTCCTTTCGTACCGTTTTTTAACCTGGCTATCACGGCGAGGAAAATAATCAGCAAAAATAATCATCATTGATTATATTTATAACCAGTAAGAGGCATTCAACAGCTACTTTATTATTTACGCTTATTGCCACATTGTTCATATCGGAAGTATGTTATTTTGTTAGTGCGGCTAATTAAACAATTCGCTGTGAGGAATTAAACAATCCGGTATATACAGGACAATTACCCCTCCGTATAATTTCGCGCTGTCATACATTAAGGTTAAGTTATGCTCAAGCACGTTCAGGATATGGCGCTTTTTGCGCTGCTGGTTGAAAACGGTTCATTTACGAAAACCGCCGCTGAACTGGGTATGACAAAATCTCGCATCAGCCAGAGAATTAGCGCTCTTGAGGAGTATCTCAACCTCAGATTGTTAAATCGCACGACGCGCAAAATATCGCTGACGGCCGACGGAGAGCGCTACCTTGCCTACTGCCATGAGATAGTGGATGCCAGCGTTCGCGGAGACCAAACGGTCCAGGCGCTGCATAGCAAGACCGGAGGAAAGCTGAAAATCATCGCGCCACCGGGTTTTATGGCGAGCATTCTTCCCGCGGTACACCATCAGTTTTTGCAGACGCATTCGGATATCGAACTTGAGCTGTTAACCGCCGACTCCTTTTACGGCTCAGTGGGCAGTGAGTTTGACGTGGCCTACCGCATCGGTAAACCATCCGATGATACCTGCATTGGCCGTTTTCTTGGGACGTTTAACCGTTTTATCGTCTGCACGCCAGAGTACAAATCACTGCACGATATTCAGCATCCTGACGCGCTGAAAACCTGCGAGTTAATAATCCACCGCACCTGGAAAAGCATTACGCTCTTCCAGCGCGATGAGTCCTATGAATTGACGATGCCGCTGCGCCATACCAGCGATAATCTGACCTATATCTTGCAGCAAACGCTGCAGGGAACCGGTGTCGCTATTTTGCCTGAGTATATCGTTAAACCCTATTTGCAAAGCGGCCAGCTCGCCGCCCTCTTGCCGCAATGGGAAGTACAAAAAATAGATCTCTGGATGATTTACCAGAGCAAAACGCATAACCCTGCGGTACTTCGTGACTATATCAATTTTGTGACCCAGTACGACGTTATCCATAATGCCATGTAATGTGGCGTTGCCGCATTACATATACCTAAACCACCTATATCGATAAGTAAATAAGATGACAACTAGCGCTATTTCTGCGGAAGAAAAATCGCTTCTGATTTTTAATCAGAAAAATAAAATGGATAAATACTGGAATCTCTATTCCATGGAACTTATCACCCAAATCACCACCACTGGACGTTTATACCATCATTATATTCAGCCTAGTGAAAAAGGCCGTCTCTGCGTGTGCGTGTTCGATGGCGTCTACATCAATATTATTCGTTCACGTCTTTTTGGTGAAATAGAGATCCACTTCGAAGCGGAATCCGCCGAGCTTGGTCGTATTGAGCTACCGTCTGCCTGCATCGACATGCAGGGTAATCTGGACCGCCATATTTCCATTAATGACAAAACCCGCGTATTTGCTCATTACCTGGAGCGCCTACAGATGGTTTATGACTCGATTTTAGCGTTGTCCCCAGAGAAGGCATAACCCATGATCGTCAGGCCGGAGCAAACCTGGTTGCGTAAGTTATTCTCATGGCGCGGGTCGATCATGAGAAAAATTTCCCCCCAGCTCTGTTTTTTCATCATGCTGAACATCGCGTATCTATTTTTGCTGCCGCTGATGCACCTGCACGGCATTATCGCAAAAGAGAGTTCGTTTTATTTTATCGGCGTGTCGATTTCAATATCGGTCTTTATCGGGTTTCGCAACAATACGGCGTGGCTTCGCTACTGGGAAGCGCGCAAACTGTGGGGGGATCTGCTCATCGCGAGCCGATCGCTCATGCGGGAAGTGATCAATACCACCAAGGCCAGCCCGGAAGAGAAAATGGTGATACTGGACCTGGTTGTCACCTACTGCGCAACCTTAAAAGCCAAACTGCGTCATGGGCCAGTACCGGTTTCACGCGCGCTGGACTACCAGCACCTCACGACGCCCTGCAACGCCCTGCTGCAAAATATTGGGCAGTGGCTTTATCTGCATCGGCCCAACGAGTTTGTGTACCGTAATTTCAATGATTATTTGAATCAGATGAGCACTATTCAGGGGGGCTGCGAGCGTATCAGCAATACGCCAATTCCCTACGCCTATTCATTGCTGCTTCACCGGACGGTCGGTATTTTTTGCGCCGTCTATCCGCTGCTGCTGATTCATGATTTTGGCTTTATGACGCTGCTGTTTTCTATTTTCACCACCTATGCACTGCTGGCGCTCGACGCTATCGCCACCGAACTCGAGGACCCTTTCGGTACTGAAGATAACGACCTGCCGCTCAATGCGATTTGCAACGCTATTGAGATAGACCTGAAGGAAATGGTGAAAGACAGTCTGGTACCGACAAAAATGACGCCTGATGCGAACTTCCGGCTGCTTTGAGTTGCAATCGTGCGGTTCCCTCTCCTTATGGGGGAGAGAACCGCACCGTGCCTATCCTCAGCGTATAACGTCGTACACAGACTTCTGAATCGCCAACCATTTTTTACTATCGGCATCTCCCGTCGCTTTACTGCGCCGCTCGGCGTTATCCACAGCCAGGCGCTGACGCGCCACCACCGCAGGCGTGGTACAGAAAGACTGAAGGTAAGATTTACGAATCGCGGTTAGCTGAGCGCCCTGTGAAAGCTCGTGCGTCAGCGTGTTGATAAACCGCCGGCAGGGCTTAGGTTCATCCATCTGCAAATGGTAGCCCAGCAACAGATTCAACACGTCCTCATGCTGGGCCGCCATCGCCGCATCCGTCCACGCAAGCTGCCAGGTCATGCCGGCGCGTAAAAACAGCGTGGTTACTTCAGTATCATTACGATCAATGGCCGAACGCAGCGCATTGCGATCCCACAGGATCCCACGACGAGCCAGCATCTCACGAGGTGATGTCGGCGAAGGACTCTCGGCTTCGGTCACGACAACCGGCTGCGGAGGTTCAACGTAGGGCCACGGCTCCGGCGATGAAGTCAGCAAACTGATACCGCCAAGCGCCATCCCTAACACCGATACCGCAACCGCCCCCCACAGTACCGCTGCGGCAATCCGCTCGCGGGTGTCAGCGCGTTCACGCGCTTTATGCGAAAGACGCTCAATACTATCGGCAATCGGTTTTCCATCAACGCCCCAGGCATGGGTAAAGTCCCGTGCGAGCGTCCAGTAGCGCTGAATTTCACTGCCGTCCGCCACCATCAGGCTGGCAGGGTTAACCCGCGTGCGCCCCTGTTCGTAGGCGTGTTGAACCGGGGTGGTGATTTGCTCGGTATAGAGATCTAATAGCTGGCACTCCATTTCCGTCAACGGGTGGTGTGCCAGCAACGTATTGCGCATCCGGCGCACATCGTCGAGAAAGGTGTGCAGCGTCAGACGCTGCTCGGCGAGAAACGTCAGTGAGGTAGAATGGTTAAAAAGCGAAGAGTAGTAACGCGTGAACGCCTTTTTATCCACAATTAACAGCGCCAGCTCGCTAAACGTCATGCCATCAAGGACGTTTTCCGTCGGGCTGCGCGAACGCCAGCGCATCACATCGTGTGAACCAAACTGGGCGCTAAGATACTGGTGGAGATGGGGAATATCCGGCCAGACCTGCATCACCAGCCCGCGCAGCGTAAGCTGAATGGTGCGAATCTGCCGTTCGGCCTGTTCCTGTAGCTGTTCGGCATCGCCAGCATAGCCGGTATTAAACATCAATAACGGCTGCTGCTGCTTGATTTGCTCAAGCGTCACCACAAACCGTTCGGCGGCAATCAGCTGATTTTCCGTTGCCGTGAGGCCATGCTCATAGGAGGGGATCCCCTGCTGGAGATGCCTCAACTGGAGCATAAATTCACTCAACTGGCTGTCGTTTATATTAAGCCGCTTGGCCACGGCGCCCCAGCCGCCAAGGTTAAGTCGTGCTTGATCAAGCTGCTCCAGAAACCAACGGGGATCTTTACCTTCCGTCACGCGCAGCTTTAGCAGCGTGAGGATTTCTAACGAAGCCTGACGTATCACGCTCAGGCAATGCTCATACTGCTGGCCAACCTGTCGCGATAACGTCGACATTTTCCCATTCCTTAATCAACAGCAAGGTTTTTCGCCTTAGGATTAATAGGTTACTTATTTGTTATTTTTGTCGTTACACCATAGAGCAATTCAGGCAAATTAGCAGTCCCGGCCCCCCTTCAGAATGTGAAATTATGATCGCGCTCACCACAGAACGTTTAGTCTGTACCCCAATCGTCGAAAGCGACTGGTCTTTTTTCTTATCGCTACAGCAGCATCCACAGGTCATGCGCTATGTGGCTGATAACCGACACGAAGAGGATATCAGGGCCGCTTTTGACACCAGGCTGCGTCCCTGGTCACCCGGCGCTGAACACTGGTTATGTCTGGTGGTGCGCGACTCTCTGCAAACGCCACTGGGCGTGACGGGCTATATCCATCGGGACAGCGACTGTGCGGAAGTGGGTTTTTTATTCGCCCCTGAAGCGCAGGGGAAAGGTTATGGCAGCGAGTCTCTTCGTGCGGTATGTGACTACGCCTTTCAACACGGCGACATACGCCGCCTGACGGCTACGGTCACTGCGGGCAATATCGCCTCGCGGCGAACGCTTGAAAAAATGGGATTTGTGCTTGAAGGCGAGCTACGAGAAAGCTACTTCCTGGCAGGAGAGTGGCAAAATGACTGGCTCTTCAGCCTATTGAGTCATGAATATAATCATTCACAGACATCTGGCTAATAGCGGTGTCAAAACGACTCTTTTACACTTTTCATTCTGTTAAATGAGGGGAAAAGATGTTGAATATCGCTACGCCGAGCCAGCCGGGATTAGAGTTTATTAAGCGTTATCAAGGGTTGTCACTGGAACAATACCAGGATGAAGAGGGGCTATGGGTGGTAGGCTACGGGCATTTGATACGCGGCCATGAGCGCTTCGAGACCGCAATAACCCTCTGCCAGGCTGAAATGCTCTTTCAGCAGGATGTCGCAGATTACCAGCATTTACTCCATCAATGCTTACGGGTGCCAGTCAGCCAGCGCCAGTTCGATGCCCTGCTATCGCTGGCATTCAGTCTTGGGCCCGAGGCGTTACAACAATCCCCTATCCTGCATAGCATTAATCAAGGCCTGTTTGCTGACGCTATTGCAGGCTGGCAACAGGAAGGGAAACGGCAGAGCAGCCTGGCGACAGAGCGCCAGGCTGAAGCAGAATTATTCCAGGCAGATATTACCTGAAGATTTTCTATTATTTAGCAGCATGGCAGCCTGTGTGCGGTTTTTAACGCCAAGCCGGCGGTACAACGACTCAAGGTGCGCCTTCACCGTTCCGGCGCTAATATCCAGCGCCCGGCTGATCTCTTTATTCGACTCACCGTTTGCCAACAACAATAATATTTCACGCTGACGCTGGCTAAGATTATCCAAACCCTGCTTATCATGTTCATAATCCATACGCCAGTCGCCCGGCAGGCAAATAAGCCCCCGCATCACACCTTTGATTGTCTGCACGAATATCTCAACGCTGGCATCTCGTGGAATAATAGCCTGTACGTTATAGGCCAGCATATCATTCAGCCAGGTGCGGTTATAATCATTCACAATAATGATACCTTTTGACTCCGGAAACTGCTGATGTTTTTCCTGCAACAGCCATTGGCAGAAGTCGTGATCCAGACCACCGTCCAGAATCAGTATCGCATCAGGATGCTGTAACAGCTGCCGCCACAGGTCATCGGCCTGACTAACAGCAGAAATATCAATTCCTGGAATATGTTCCTGTAAGCTTATTTTCATTCCATGAATAAATATTGACTGCCTGTCAAACATCACTACCTGCATAATTGATTCCCCATAAAAATGTAAAACGAATTCTAATGGCGTGAAGAGTAATCCTCACGGCATAAAATAAGAACCCGTCGTTTGGCCTGGGTCATTTTACGTAGATATCTGGCAATCTAAACATCACGATTATGAATGTTTACAACCCTCTCACTGCAATTACGCATTCAAATAAGTTATCACATCCCAATTAAGAATTGGATGATATAGCTGTCGATGGGATAATATTAATTGGTGGAATGTAGATTATTCTCGGGAGAATGGGAAGTGGCTAGTCCTGAATAGGACATTATTTGGCACGATGTGTAAATAACGCCTTTGATTCTCAAAGGCGTTATCCGGTGGCTTACAGGAACATACCGCCCGAGACTTCAATACGCTGCGCGGTCATCCAGCGTAGGTTATCGCTGAGCAGTGCGGCAATCGCATCGCCAATGTCATCCGGCAGGCCTGCGCGGCCCAGCGCAGTCTGCGAGGCGACATACTTGTTCAGATCGTCATTATCGCGAACGCGACCGCCGCCGAAATCCGTTTCAATCGCCCCCGGTGCAATGCTGTTGACTGAAATACCGCGCGCGCCCAGCTCTTTCGCCTGGTAACGGGTCAGCACTTCCATTGCCCCTTTCATTGAAGCGTAAGCGGCGTAACCCGGCAGGGCAAAACGCGCCAGCCCGGTCGAGACGTTCAGAATACGCCCACCCTCTGCTATCAGCGGCAGCAGCCCCTGGGTCAGGAAGAAGGGTCCCTTAAAGTGAATATTCATCAGCTCATCAAATAACGCCTCTGACGTCTCGGCAAAGGAGGCGTAGAGCCCAATGCCAGCATTGTTCACTAAATAATCAAATGTCTCGCGACCCCAGACCTGATTCAGTGCCTCTTTCACCTGTTGGGTGAAAGTAGCAAAGCTAGCAACATCGCTGACGTTCAGCTGCAATGCGACTGCTTTCGCCCCTGTTTGCTCAATTTCGGACACAACTTCCAGTGCAGCATCACGCTGGCTATTGTAAGTGAAGATAATATCCGTTCCCTGCGCGGCAAGCTTCAGCACCGCATTTTTGCCAAGTCCGCGGCTACCGCCGGTTACTAATGCAATACGTTGAGTCATGGGAAACCTCATTTCAGTGGGTGTGTTCGTTGAGAACAAGCTTATTAGGTGATAAAAGAACAATAAATATCCCTGATTACGCTTCACTGTCTCATCTGGAACAACAATAGGGCATTCTGATGGATAAAATTCACGCAATGCAGCTGTTCATCCGCGTCGCTGAACTGGAGAGTTTTTCTCGCGCGGCAGATACCCTGGGCCTTCCTAAAGGTAGCGTATCGCGGCAAATTCAGGCGCTGGAAAACCATCTGGGCTGTCGCCTGCTACACCGCACCACTCGACGGGTGCTGCTGACTCAGGATGGGATGGTCTACTACGAGCGCGCTAAGGATCTGCTCAGCAACCTCGACGAACTGGACAGCATGTTTCAGAGCGACCCCAGCAGCGTCAGCGGGCGGCTGCGCGTGGACATGCCGGTCAGCGTGGCGCGTAAAATCGTGATCCCCAAACTGCCCGCTTTTTTACAGCACTATCCCGGTATTGAGATCGAACTCAGCAGTAGCGATCGCCTGGTGGACGTCATTCGGGAAGGCTTCGACTGCGTAGTGCGCGTGGGTTCGCTGAAAGATTCCGGGTTGATTGCCCGCCCGCTCGGTAAGCTGACCGTCATCAACTGTGCCAGCCCAGGCTATTTGTCGCGCTTTGGCTATCCGGAGTCACTGGACGACCTCAGCAACCATGCGCTGGTCCACTACGCCACCAGTCTTGGCGTACGCCCGCAGGGGTTTGAAGTGGCCAAAGAGAACGGCACCCAGTGGGTCAAAACCGGCGGGGTGCTGACGGTGAACAGTACCGAGACTTATCACGCCGCCTGCCTGGCAGGGTTGGGGATTATTCAGGTGCCACGGGTGGGCGTGCGCGAGGCGCTGCACAGCGGTGAGCTGGTTGAAATTCTCCCGCAGTACCGGGCGGAGCCGATGCCGGTGTCGCTGATTTATCCGCACCGCCGGAATCTTTCGCGGCGGGTGCACCTGTTTATGGAGTGGTTAACCGGGGTGTTGCAGGGGTATGTGGATTGATCCCGCCGGCGCTTTGCTTGGCCGGGTTACAGGTCGCGATGGGTCCCCCGGACGAGGTGTAACGCACCGACTCCGGGAACCTTCTATACTTAAGTAAAAGCAATAAAAAGGAAAATTAACCTGATGACGTCGGAAAACAACGATAAACGTCTACAGCAAAAGGCTAGCAAGGCGCTGGATAGCGTCACCACCACGGCGCAGAAGATTCAGCGCCAGCCGATTATCGCGCACCTGATTCGCGCCGCCGAGCGCTTCAACGATCGGCTAGGAAATCAGTTTGGCGCGGCGATCACCTATTTTTCATTCTTATCGATGATCCCCATCCTGATGGTGTCGTTCGCTGCCGCCGGGTTTATCCTCGCCTCGCACCCGACGCTGTTGCAGGACATCTTCAATAAGATCCTGACCAACGTCAGCGACCCAACGCTCGCCGCCACGCTCAAAAGCACCATCAACACCGCCGTCCAGCAGCGTACCACCGTTGGTCTTGTCGGTCTGTGTATTGCGCTCTACTCCGGGATCAACTGGATGGGCAACCTGCGCGAGGCCATTCGCGCCCAGTCGCGAGACGTCTGGGAACGTACGCCGCAGGATCAGGAAGCCATCTGGATTAAGTACCTGCGCGACTTCATCTCGCTGATTGGCCTGCTGATTGCGCTGATTGTCACCCTCTCGATTACGTCGGTGGCCGGTTCCGCACAGCAAATGATTATCTCAGCGCTGTATCTCGACAGCATTGAGTGGCTGAAGCCCGCCTGGCGGCTGATTGGCCTGGCGATTTCAATTTTCGCCAACTACCTGCTGTTCTTCTGGATTTTCTGGCGACTGCCTCGCCATCGCCCGCGTAAAAAGGCGTTAATCCGCGGCACCTTTATCGCTGCCATCGGCTTTGAGGTGATCAAAATCATCATGACCTGGACGCTGCCAACGCTGGTGAAATCTCCTTCTGGCGCCGCGTTTGGCTCGGTGCTTGGCCTGATGGCGTTCTTCTACTTCTTCGCCCGTCTGACGCTGTTCTGCGCTGCGTGGATTGCCACCGCAGAGTACAAAGACGACCCGAGAATGCCGGGAAAAACCCACCGCTAAACGCTATGTTGGGCTGAAAATTTCAGCCCAACCCGCCGAATTAGCATATAAATCCAGCCTGTAACTTTTATTTAACCAAAAACCAGTTTTATCATCTAATCTACAAAAAATGTGAAGCATTTCATGTTTGATAATTTACGGGTATAGAAATTATCCACTTTTTGCTGCTCTTTGCGCCATTTTACAATCCTGTTACAGATTGAAATGTCGCTTTTGCTATGTCTAATATGGCCTTTCGTTCGCTATACATATTAGAAAAGACTATGACCAGCACAACACTCGATAACGAACAGGCTTCCGCTCCGGTTAACTCGCGTAACAAAGTCGTCGTGGCCTCACTCATCGGCACCGCCATTGAGTTCTTCGACTTCTATATTTACGCCACCGCCGCGGTCATCGTGTTCCCGCATATCTTCTTCCCACAGGGCGATCCGACGGCGGCAACGCTGCAATCGCTGGCAACGTTCGCTATCGCCTTCGTCGCTCGTCCTATCGGTTCCGCGCTCTTCGGCCACTTCGGTGACCGTGTTGGGCGCAAGGTCACGCTGGTCGCTTCACTGCTGACCATGGGGATCTCCACCGTGGTTATCGGCCTGCTGCCGAGCTATGCCACCATCGGCATTATGGCGCCGGTCCTGCTGGCGCTGGCACGCTTTGGTCAGGGTCTGGGTCTGGGCGGTGAATGGGGCGGCGCGGCGCTGCTGGCAACGGAAAATGCCCCGCCGCGCAAACGTGCGCTGTACGGCTCGTTCCCACAGTTGGGCGCACCGATTGGCTTCTTCTTTGCTAACGGTACCTTCCTGCTGCTCTCCTGGCTGCTGACCGACGAGCAGTTCATGACCTGGGGCTGGCGCGTACCGTTTATCTTCTCTGCGGTGCTGGTCATTATCGGCCTGTACGTGCGCGTCTCGCTGCACGAAACGCCGGTGTTCGCCAAAGTCGCTGCCGCGAAGAAACAGGTGAAAGTGCCAATGGGCACCCTGCTCAGCAAGCACGTCCGCGTGACGGTGCTCGGCACCTTCATCATGCTGGCGACCTATACGCTGTTCTATATTATGACCGTCTACTCAATGACCTACAGCACCGCCGCCGCACCAAATGGTCTGGGGCTGCCGCGTAACGAAGTGCTGTGGATGTTAATGCTGGCGGTGATTGGGTTTGGCGTGATGGTGCCGATTGCTGGCCTGCTGGCTGACCGTTTCGGTCGTCGCCCAAGCATGATTGTGATCACAAGCCTGATTATTATCTTCGCACTGTTCTTCTTCCAGCCGCTGCTGGGCTCCGGTAATCCGGCGCTGATTATGCTGTATCTGCTGGTTGGTCTGAGCCTGATGGGTCTGACCTTTGGCCCAATGGGTGCGCTGCTGCCGGAGCTGTTCCCAACGGAAGTGCGTTATACCGGCGCATCGTTCTCCTACAACGTGTCGTCGATTCTGGGTGCGTCTGTTGCACCGTATATCGCGGCTTGGTTGCAGAGTAGCTATGGGTTGTTCTACGTGGGTGTCTATCTGGCAGCCATGGCGGCACTGACGCTGATTGCGTTGCTGTTGACCCACGAAACCAAACATCACTCGTTATAAAAGCAAAATGATACGGCAGGCCCGATAAGGCGTTTATGCCACCATCCGGCCTGCCGTTCACCACAGCTAACGCCCCATTACTTCTTCATCTGGGACAATATGGTCCGACACTGATTCGCATCCCCTTCTGACGGCGAAACCAGCGCCAGCAGCGCGGCTGCGGGCGTCACCAGCGTCGCAAGAGCTGCCGCCATTGCACCGCGCGCAATCAGTGGCCCAACTTTAACCCCCGCCTGTGGATTTTTAAACGACCCCCTCACATACAGCGGCGAACGTAGAGTGATAATACGCAGCCCCTTACTCTCCGGGTCGATGGTCAAATCAAGCTGCTCAGAGGCCATGCTGGCGGTACCGGTCACGTTGATGACGGCATTTTCCGTGTCGAAGGCTAAAATTTGCGGCCGCGCTACACCGTTAACCAAATCCAGATTTGCTGCCGCACAGTTCACCCGTACCTCATCATCACCGAAGATTTGTCCAACGATAAAGTTACCGACGTTGAGCCCGAGGATCTCCATCAAATTACGGCTGACCAGCCCGTCATTCATCAGCAGCTTAAGGTTACCGTTGCTAGTACCCAGCAGCGCCGCTACCGAGTTGCCCACCCCACGAATATCCGCGTCGCCGTTCATTTCGCCGAGAGTCTTTTGCATCAGCTCAACGTTGGGCATGAGCGCTTTGAGTTTAAGCCGCCGCGCCTGAATATCCGCTCGCCCCTGCATCGGCTTTTTATCGCCTTCCAGGTGAATATTGGACGAGATAGTCCCTCCCGCCAGGCCAAATTTCAGCGGCTGAAGACGCAGGTCGGCATTTTTGAGGATGATATGGGTGGAGAGGTTGCTTATTGGCAGCGTACTTCCGTGCTCGATTTTGCCGCCCTTAAACCGAACATCGGCATCCATCATGCCCCATTTATCGGTTTCAAAGCGCTCATATGGCAATACTTTGCCCGCAGGCTGAATGTCCTTTTTCACCTCTTTCGACTTCGTGCCTTTACCCGAATCGACGCCAATCAGCGGCCCCAGGTCAGCGAGGCGCAGCTGGCGCGACTCGATATCGCCTTCCAGCTTAGGTCTAGGTTTGCCCGTGGTGTAGGTCAGCGATCCGTGAATGTCGCTGTCGCCAATGCGGCCGTTGAAATCGCGATAATCAAAGACCGAGGATTTCTGCGCGTCGATCTTCGCCACCAGGTGCCCATCGGTTTCAAACGGCGGCGTTTCCGGCAGCAATACGCCGGTCAGCTCATACAGCGCTCCCAGAGAGTCACCGGCAAACTTCAACCGCAAATCGACCCCGCCCATCTTCATGGGATCGTTAACCGTCCCAGTGAAGGCGACCCGCGTGTTCCCGGAGCGGAAATCTGCCTGTACCGGGAACGGTGTACCGTCGCTGCGCAGGGCCAGCATACCGCCAATTTTACCGGTTCCGGTTAGCGGCTGGCCGTTATAGCGCCCCTTCGCCGTCAGGCCGAAAACATAATCACCGGCTTTGGCGTTATCCCCTTTGGCTTTGTTACCGGTGACTTCACTAAACGGCAGCGGTTTACCCAGCGGATCGACCAGGATCTCGATATCAGCCTTGCTGATCTTGTCATCAATCGTAATTCGCCCACGATCGAAGAGAATATTGTCGAGACGGAAAGACCATGGGGAAGGCTGTGCATTGGCCTCTTTCTCGTCGCTGCCGGCGAGGTTAAAGGTCCAGTTATTGGTTTTCTCCGACAGGCGGATAAGGCGCGCATCGGGCTGCTGAAGTTTTATCCATGGTAGGTAAACTGTTTTCGTCAGCAGCGCCAGCGGCGCTAGCGTGGCCTCAACGCGCGGCAAGTGAACCATCGTCACTTCAGGAATATCCGGCGGGTTGCCGAGAATAATGTCGTCGGCATGGACGTGTGGCCAGGGCACCCAACTCCGCCAGCCGGTTTCCTCTTTTTGACGTTCCCATACCACGCCTAAATCGCCGCGTATCGCGAACGGTCGGTTCAGCTCGGCCGAGACCTTTTGGTTGATGGTTGGCTTAAGACGGTTCCAGTCGAATGTAGCGATAAAGATAGCGATAGCTACAATCAACAACAAAATAATCCCTGCGGTCCAGGATATAGCCCTGGCTGTTTTTGACATTGTTATCCCCTTTCCTGATGACTCTGTCTATAAAACTATAGTCCAGGCATAAGGAAGCGGGCGTTTCACAAGATCGTTAACACGTTTTCGAGGGTATCCATCGGCACCGGTCGGGAAAGGAAATACCCCTGCGCGGCGGCGGCGGGAGAGTTTTGAATTTCACGCCACTCTTCCAGCGTTTCAACCCCCTCAACAATCACCCCTTCACAGTAGCGGTTCATTAGCTCAATCAGCAGGATAAACAATTTACGGCCTTCAGGAGTTTTGCGCAGCATGATGAACAGATCGCGGGCCACTTTGATGTAGTCGTAGCGCACCTCATTTAGCGCCGAGAAGTTGGCCATGCCGGTGCCGAAATCATCCAGCCACAGCGGGCCAAATTCACACAGCGAGGCCACCGTAGAGTCTTGCGGCAGCGCCATATGCTCAACCAGTTCGAAGCGTAGCCAGGGCAGCGTCTCAATCATGGTTTTCAGGATCCGGTCCTGACGCATTTCCAGCAGCGTCATCGCATCGACGTTCACCGATGCCAGCACCTTATTCTGCTCAAAGAAATGCTTTCTTTTTGCCAGCATTGCCACCTGTTCTTTGATGACATGGATGCGTTGGCCGATAGAAACCGCAGCGAAGTAACGATCCGGGGCAATACGCTTTTGTGGTTGAGAGGGATGGGTCACTATCGTTAACACTTCAATCGCCATCAAGCGGCCATGAATAGTGTAGATAGGCTGGTAGGTATAGACACGCTCACACTCTTGCCAGTATCGCAGTTGCTGTAGGCTTTCCAGCTCCGCATCAGGTACTCTCGCCCGCTGGTTCACCTGCTTTAACGTCATTTAAGCTTCCTGTGAAGAGAGGGTCAGAGGGTCTAGTGATAAAGTTATCGGCGGGGTAAGTGAGAACTTTATGTTCAGTTTTAGCCATTTTATTACCGCTAAAATGAATAAATCGGTCGTAACACGCGCTAGCTCAAAAAAATAATGGAACGTTGTTTTAATATAGTTGACCAACGATTAGCCACAGCGCACACTACGAAAAATTTACCGAATCAGGTTGATGATTATGTCCAAAAAAATTGCCGTGATTGGCGAATGCATGATTGAGCTGTCCGAGAAGGGCGCACAAGTTAACCGCGGCTTTGGCGGCGACACCTTAAACACGTCCGTCTATATTGCTCGCCAGGTCTCTCCTGCTGAACTCAGCGTCAATTACGTCACCGCGCTCGGTACGGATACCTTCAGCCAGCAGATGATGGATGCCTGGCAGGCTGAGAACGTCAAAACCGACCTGATTCAACGCATGAGCGATCGTATGCCAGGCCTGTACTACATCGAAACCGATGAGACCGGCGAGCGTACGTTCTACTACTGGCGTAACGAAGCCGCGGCGAAGTTCTGGCTGGAGAGCGAGCAGTCTGCCGCTATCTGTGAACAGCTGGCAGGCTTTGACTACCTCTACCTGAGCGGTATCAGCCTGGCGATCCTCAGCCCAGCAAGCCGTGAGAAGCTGATTGCGCTGCTGAAACAGTGCCGCGCTAACGGCGGTAAGGTCATCTTCGACAATAACTACCGTCCACGCCTGTGGGCCAGCAAAGAAGAGACTCAGCAGGTTTACCAACAAATGCTGCAGTGCACCGATATTGCCTTCCTGACGCTGGATGATGAAGACGCGCTGTGGGGCGAGAAGCCGGTTGAAGAGGTTATTGCACGTACTCAGGCCGCTGGCGTCAGCGAAGTGGTAGTGAAACGCGGCGCAGACTCTTGCCTGGTGGCGATTACCGGCGAAGCGCTGGTTGATGTGCCAGCGGTTAAGCTGCCGAAAGAGAAAGTGGTTGATACCACCGCGGCGGGCGATTCCTTCAGCGCAGGCTATCTGTCCGTTCGCCTGACCGGCGGCGATGCGGCGGCGGCGGCGAAGCGCGGTCACCAGACGGCGAGCACCGTGATTCAGCACCGTGGGGCGATCATTCCACGCGACGCGATGCCGGCGTAAGTTTGCGGGTATAAAAAAACCTCTTCCGGTTGGGAGAGGTTTTTTTTCGTCTGTGCGTTTCCCCTCACCCCATTGGGGAGAGGGTTAGGGGGAAACCGCTACTGCGCTGGCGGAATATCCGTCACATCCAGGTGACTCTCTTCCGTCGCCGTCGCCGCTTCCGCCGTCGGTGTCAGCATAATATTGCCCCACACCTCTTGCAGATCCTTCATGTTGTACTCCGGCTCACCGGTCGGCTGCTGAAGAATCAGCGCCATATCCTGAGACAGCTGCTGACGCAGATCCTGGTTAAGCATATCCGGGGTCAGAGACTCGAGGAAACTCTGACGCAGCTTCTGGTACTGCTCCGGCGCAATATCAACAACCTGGTTCTGCAACGAGCGCATACGCTGGCTAATCAGCATTTCGGTATCCATCCGCGCGTAGGTAGCAAACAGCTTCTGCAGCTCCAGCTTTTTCTGCGCAATCAGAGAATCAAACTCATCTTCCGGCAGACCTTTTTCTCGGATAGCGGCCAGCTCACGCGCCACCACGCCCAGATTACTCTCCAGCTTCTCGCCCGGAGATTCCAGGTTAATGCCGCACTGGGCACGCAGATACAGTACGCGGCAGTCAAAGCCCAGGCCGATATCCTTCACGTTGGTGCGGCTCAGCTTCTGCTGGATATGCCAGAACAGCGCTTCACGCGCCAGGTCAGCTCGCCAGTAGCGCTGCAGCGCGGCGGACTCACGAATCGGCTGCCACGGGATATCCCACATAATGGAGAGACGATCCTGGCGCACGGCGTTGGTCATGATGCTCACCGCTTCCGGACGCAGCGGTGACAGCGTTGGCACCGCGGCTGGCGTTTCACGTTTGCCCTTCAACTCGCCGAAAATCTTGCTAATTTGTTCAATGGTAGAACGGCTATCCACGTTGCCGACGATAATCAACGTCATGGCATCCGGGGTGTACCATTTTTGATAAAACTCGGCTAAGTGCTTCGCATCTACCGGCAGTTTCAGCGGCTCAGCCGGGTCATGACCCAGCATGGTAGAACCCTTCAGGCGGTAGCGCCACCAGCCCTCTTTGGTATCCTGCGGCCAGGTTGCCACCATATCCTGCACGCCCAGCGCGTAGTTGACGGTGTCCGGCGTGATGCTCAATTTACCCATCGAGGTAGCCAGCCAGTTCAACGCCTCTTTTTGCAGATCGTTGCGGTTGTTTGGCAGGCTCAGGTTAAATCGGGTGTAATCATATGAGACGATCGCGGGCGGCTGCGGGCGTTTTGGATCAATGCTCTGCTGCCACATGGAGCGTGCCTGCATCGTTTGCAAGCCGCCGCTTTGGGTTAGCGCGATACGAGGAATAAGGTGGCTATAACCCGTTTGCTGGGCGCTTTCATCTAATGAACCAATATCAATCGAGAGCCGGATTTCTACACGGTCACTCGGGCGCTGCGGAGTGGCAAGCACCTGCCACTGAAAGCCATTAGACAACGTACCCTGTTGCCAGGCCGGGTCCGGCTGGAGTGCTTCTGCCTGCACATAGCTGGCTGCTGCCATCATCAGCAAACCACCGGCTAAAAGTCGAATTGTTGTGCCCTGCATGTGAACCCCTGATGAACGTTCCTGGTTATCCCCAGCGGAGTCCGGGCTGCTTGAGCGCGGGCTCTTTAGGGTATAAAAGACAACCGCCGCGGGCGATTGCCTAAAATAATGAAGTAAATACGTCAGTTAGACCACACAATCGCAAAAACGTCACATGGCTAAGGAAAATAAAATACTGGCTATAAGCAGCCAAATAATGACGCCGCCTAATTATGCGCAGGAGCCCGCACTCCAGCAAGGGAGTACGGGCTTAAGTGAGGAGATTAAGAGGATAATTCGTGCGATTTTTTAGCCGTCGGACGGTTATTGAGCACGTCGTCCAACTGTTTAGCGTCCAGCTGTTTCACTCGTTTTGCCACCACAATCGTCGCCACACCGTTACCAATCAGGTTGGTTAACGCTCGCGCTTCTGACATAAAGCGGTCAATACCCAGAATCAGCGCCAGACCGGCAACCGGCAGATGACCTACCGCAGAGATGGTCGCCGCCAGCACGATAAAGCCGCTACCGGTTACCCCAGCAGCCCCTTTAGAAGAGAGCAGCAGCACCACCAGCAGCGTCACCTGATGGAAAATATCCATGTGGCTGTTGGTGGCCTGGGCGATAAATACCGCCGCCATCGTCAGGTAAATCGAGGTACCGTCGAGGTTAAACGAGTAGCCGGTCGGAATAACCAACCCCACCACCGACTTCCGGCATCCCAATTTTTCCATCTTATCGAGCATACGCGGTAGCGCCGACTCGGAAGAGGAGGTCCCCAGCACAATCAGCAGCTCTTCGCGGATATAGCGGATAAATTTGAAAATGCTGAACCCGGTCGCGCGGGCAATTGAACCCAGCACCACCACCACAAACAGAATACAGGTGATATAGAAACAGATAATCAGCTGACCAAGCTGCACCAGGGTACCGACGCCATATTTACCAATGGTGAAGGCCATCGCCCCGAACGCACCAATCGGTGCCAGGCGCATGATCATATTGATGATACCGAAGATAACCTGCGAGAAGCTTTCAATAACGTTGAAGATCAGCTGGCCTTTGCTGCCCAGGCGATGCAGCGCGAAGCCAAACATCACCGCAAACAGCAGCACCTGAAGAATGTTGCCGCTAGCAAAGGCACCGATAACGCTGGAAGGAATAATATCCATCAGGAAGGCAACAATGCCCTGGTCTTTTGCCTGCTCGGCGTACATCGCCACGGCCTTGGCATCAAGCGTGGCGGGGTCAACGTTCATTCCCGCGCCCGGCTGAACCACGTTAACAATAATCAGGCCAATAATCAGCGCGATGGTGCTGACCACTTCAAAGTAGAGCAGCGCCACGGCGCCGGTGCGCCCTACCGCTTTCATGCTTTCCATGCCCGCAATGCCGGTGACTACCGTACAAAAGATAACCGGCGCAATAACCATTTTAATCAGTTTAACGAAGGCATCGCCGAGCGGTTTCATTTGAGCGCCCAGTTCCGGGTAATAGTGACCGAGCAACACACCGATCACTATCGCCGTCAGCACCTGGAAGTAGAGGCTTTTGAAGAAAGAGGTTTTCATAGGATGTCCTTAAGCTATAGCCACAGGAAATGTAGGGATTATTTTTACCTGTCGGCACAAAATAACATCCAAGAAACATAATCGAAATATTTGTACGTTAATTTGATACTTAATTGTTAAAACCTTGAGCTGACACGCACAATCACTAACTCTGCTCTCCCGGAAGCAGTGAATTGTCCTTACCCAAATAATCTTGCTCAAACACGTCGATTGGCACGGCGCGCGCAAACAAAAAGCCCTGCAGGATATCGACATCCGCCGCTCGCAGCCACGCATATTGCTCTTTACTTTCAACACCTTCTGCAACCATCTTCAGGTTAAGACTACGCCCAAGCTGGATGATAGCCGCCACCATGCTGGTATCTTCCGGCAGGCTGTCGATAAAGATTTTGTCAATCTTGAGAATGTCCACGGGGACCGATTTCATATGCTGTAGCTGACGCAGACCGGCGTAGCCCATACCAAAATCATCCAGCGCAATTCTGACCCCGGCGTTACGCAGTGGGCGTAAAATCGCTACGGCGGCTTTCGGGTCGTCAATACGTCGGCTTTCCGTCACTTCCAGAATCAGCGTACCCGGCGCGATGCGGTATCGGTTGAGCAGCGCCAGCATGTCAGAAACCATATCGTGATGCAGAAGCTGTAGCGCAGAGATGTTGACTGAAATCGGCAGCATAATGCCGCGCGACTGCCAGACGGCAAGCTGGCGGCAGGATTCTTCAAGCACCCAGTGCCCGACCGTCACCATCAGGCCGCAGGACTCAATGCTGTCGATAAGATCGTTGGGCAACGCCCAGCTGCCGTCCGGCTGGCGCTGACGCAGCAGGACTTCCGCGCTGCACACCTTGCCAGTCGTGGTCGCCACCTGAGGCTGGAGCCAGATAGAAAACTGCTCGTTATCCAGCGCGGTCAGAATGTCGCTCTCTTCAGTCAGGCGCTTTTGTGCTTTTACCATCTGCTCCGGGTCAAAAAACTCAATCTGGTTTTTCCCTTTACGGCGGGCAGTAAAGGCCGCCGAGAGCGAGCGGCGGTAGAACTGTTCCGCCGTGAGTCCGTCATTGTACATCGCAATACCCACGCTGGCGCTTGGACGCAGCTGAATACCCTGCAACGGCAAACGTTCATTGATGATAGTGAGTACTTGCTGACCTAATGTAATCGCATGCCACGGCTCTTTGACGTCGTAGGCCAGAATCGCAAAGTCGTAGCCGCTCACCTGCGCCAGCACCATGCGCGGCGAAATCACCTGTTTAATCTTCTCAGCCAGCGTCAGCAGCAGCATTTCCCGCTGCTCTTCTTTCAGTACGCCCGCGGTGTCCTGCAAGGTTTCACAGGCGACGGTCAGCAACGCCACCGGCGTTTTGCGCGCCAGACTCTGCTCCAGCAGCCCTAACAGGAAAGCCTTATTTGGCAGGTCTGAGACCGGGAAACGGGTCGACTGGCCGCTCAGTTCGTCATACTGGCGCAGCAGCGCCTGCTGGTTACGGTTGTAGCTGCGTACCAGCGTACCGATTTCATCGTCATGATGCAGGCGCGGTAGCGAAAGCTGATGGCCAATGCGATCGGCCCCCGGCAGGTCGTGAATCTCATAGGCAATGCTGCGCAGCGGCCTGACAATCAGCCGATTGATGCACCAGGTCAGCGCCACGGTCAGCATCAAAACGAGTAAAAAGTAAGCGGTCACTATCGTTGCCAGCGCGCTCATCACGAACTTATACATACGATAAGGATCAGCCTGAAGCACCAGATAGGCCAACGGCTGTGGGTTTGCCGGACGCTCCAGCGAATACAGCGGCAGTGAAATTTGTACCGGGAGTTCAAAAATACGCGTGATGTTAACCGGAACCGGACGCTCTGGAATAAAGCTCATCCGCAGCGCCTGAAACTGGTTTGGCAGCACCACGTCGGCACGACTCACGATGCCCGCAGGTTGAATGCGTTCAAGAATGGACTCTGCTTCGGGAATATCGGCTTTAAGGATGGCCGCCGACAGCGGTTGACGTACCGAGCGGGCGATACTCTCTAATTGCGTCGCGGTGTTATAGCGATCCTGCTGGACAAAGTGGAACAATAAGATGAAGCAAAAGACGAATAAAAACAACATGGTAACAACTGCCACCATGGCCATTTGTTTTATTGTAAGGGAACGGCTAACGCGCAAAAGAGCTCTCCACTAATACGAACGTATTGCTCAGGCAACGAGAATAACGAGGCTGGCGACAAAGTCAAAATAGACTCCGTCGTAATAATTATAACCCGGCGTAGTACCGGGTTATATAAGACGAATACCTATATTCGGAACGGCAGGATTACCAGTCTGCGTAAGGCGTGAGCGGCTGCGGTGGCATATCAAGGTCGCCCTGCCAGCCGGCGGCAGAGTAACGCACGTAAAGCAACGCGTGACTCGGGGTGTAATCCTTCGCCTGCTGGATATCGACACCTGCGCCCACAAACCAGTTGGATGTCACACGACGTTCGATGATGGCTCTCGCGGTGTAGCCGAAGCCCTGGCTACTGCCGCCGTGGTTTACATCCTCGCTGGCTTTTTGCTTCCAGGGTTGCGGAATCAGGTTCATCAGCGGATAGCGCGGCTCCGTACTGGTGCGCGAATGCGACCAGGAAACCGAACCACCTAACTCCCACGACCAGTTTTCCGTACGTTCACGCCAGTTAACCGGCACCGCAAACGACACATACTCCTGCGGGCTGTAGTAGCCCCCCTGACCGAGGGTGTAGCCGCTCAGATCCTTCTGGTAGTGCCAGATCATGTTGTTGAGCCCAACGGTCACCCGACGGTTATTCTCGTTGATAACCTTGTAGTAATACCCCGTCATCCAACGAACACGCCAGTTGTCGTCTACGTTTTTACCCGACAGTTGGTCGCCACCGAGCGAAGCCCATACGCCGTTGGCTTCACCTTTGTCATAGCTCAGGCTAATGCCGCCGCCGTTAGCGCGCACACCACCCCAGGTCGTGCCTGTGTGTGCACCATTGTCGTTATCCTTTTGCCCACCAAATGCCAGTAGCGAGCTGGAGATCGGACGGCGATGCGCATTGACCGTGTAACCCAGCGGGCCGACGTCGCTGCTGTAGCTCAGGCCACCGACCACGTCCACCACGTTAAAGCCCATCGGGGTGGTGCCAATATCTGCGTTCCAGGTGTCATTTTTCCAGCCAATCGCCACGCTGGCACCGCTGTCGCTTTGGTGCGTTGACCCGCTACAGGCAGATAAATCACAGGTGCCCCACTGTTTCTTATACTGGTCATTTTTATCGGTGGAGAAACTCCCCGCGTCCATGTTCACCAGATCCGAACGGAAGAACATGCGACCATCGGCCAGCGGTGCGTCCACCTGGAACATCGTGGTATGGGCTTTCAGATCGGAATAGCCACCCGTACCGCTTGAACCCCAGTAATCGTGCTGTAGCGTGACGTTTAAATCCTGCTGGCGATATAAATCCGCCGCGTCGCTGCGCACGCCGCGCTTGAGCCAGTCGTCTTTTTCGTCGTTACGCGTCAGACGGGTAAAGGTGTCGTTATCCACCGGCCGCGTTGGCGTGACCTGCGCGGCTACCATCGCATCTTTGTAGGTTTCCAGCGCCTGTTTCGGGTTTCCATCCTGCGCCTGATAACGGGCGGCATCACGCAGCACCATCGCGGTATCCATTGACGGTGGCTGCGCTTTTGCCTGCGGGATCAGGGCGGTCATCATTTGCTGAGCCGCGGCGGTATCACCCAGTTTTGCGCTAACCAACGCGATACGGCGCTGAGTATTGAGTGAACGTTCGCCCTCCGCGGGCAATTGCGCCAATTGCTGGCGGGCTGCCAGCGCGTTGCCATCAGCAGCATAGACTTCCGCCATGCCCAGATGCGCATCGTCGTCATGCGGGTCTTTCGCCAGCACGGCGTTAGTTACAATCACCGGATATGCCTGCCGGTGGACGCTCCGCGACCTTCTACAACATTCTCCCACTGCATGACGGTAACCATTATCAGGGGCAGAGCAAAACGGCGGACTATAAGACTCGAGCGCAGAAATTGTTTGATGAACTGGACGACTTCTTTACCGAACTGGAGAAGTCGGGTCGTAGAGTGATGGTCATCGTAGTGCCGGAACACGGCGCGGCGCTGCAGGGCGATAAAATGCAGGTTTCTGGTCTGCGCGATATCCCAAGCCCGTCGATTACCCACGTACCGGCTGCGATTAAATTCTTCGGTATGAAAGCACCGCATCAGGGTGCCGCTATCGATATTAATCAGCCAAGCAGCTACCTGGCGGTTTCCGAATTGGTTGCACGCGCGGTAGACGGTAAAATCTTCACCGAAGATAGCGTCGACTGGTCGGCCTTTACCGGCAACCTGCCGCAGACCGCCGCGGTGTCAGAGAACTCTAACGCCGTCGTCGTTCAGTATCAGGGTAAACCATACGTTCGCCTGAACGGCGGTTCCTGGGTGCCGTACCCACAGTAAAACGAAAAAGGCCGCAGAGTTTTACCCCTGCGGCCCGGTTCGGGCGCATGCTGCCACTGCGGCGGACGAACGCCCGTCAGTTGACGTTATTTCCGGTTACGCCACCAGCTCAGAATCGCGCTGGTGATAATTCCCACCGCAATCGGAGCTGCCAGATCGTGCCAGAAAAGCACGCCAAGCTCTGCGAGCGTCATGTAGCCGCCTTGGTTGCAATAGCAACAGTTCGCGGCTATTCTCTTGATGTCTGGTCAAGTGATAGCCCCCGTTATGTTGCTGGTTTATACCAAACAACGTGCGGGGGTTTTCTCTTTCCAGCAACCGATGCCGCCGGGGATCAAGCCCCCGCAACATTGCGCCTCACCGGGAAACCCGGCTTGCCGACGATACTACTGCAATCAGCCCTTCAACTCGCCGTCTCCACCCCATTTTCAGAATAGCACCCGACCTGCCCGTAGCCCGGCCGAGCGCAGCGACGCCGGGATGAGTACCGAGCAGTCCCGGGGTCGGCGTAAACGCCTCGCCCGGGCTACCAATACGAAAAAGGCCGCAGGATTTTACCCCTGCGGCCCGGTTCGGGCGCATGCTGCCACTGCGGCGGACAAACGCCCGTCAGTTGACGTTATTTCCGGTTACGCCACCAGCTCAGAATCGCGCTTGTGATAATCCCCACCGCAATCGGAGGTGCCAGATCGTGCCAGAAAAGCACGCCAAGCTCTGC
>NZ_CABTJS010000019.1:0-8458 GCF_902485085.1 uncultured Kluyvera sp. | reverse complement strand
TTTGCTAAAAACGCGTAAAGGCGTCATACCTTCTCCATCATCATTTTTGTTGTGTTCAGCTATGAGTCGAATGAGAAGGGGAAAAAGGACAATGAAAATGAGAATTATTTTTCTTACAGCGCCGAAATATTGACCCAGTATCGCGTAACAGTCTGAATTTTCACTGGAAGTGTCTGGGCAATAATATCCAGAATCGCATCGGTATTTTTCAGCGGGAACGTGCCACTCAGGCGCAGCCCGGCCACCGCCGGATCGCAACGCAGCACGCCGTTGCGATAACGGCCCAGCGTGGCAATCACTTCACCCAGCGGTTTATCGCTGAAGCTCAGAACGCCCTGCGTCCAGGCGGCGCTTTCATCATCCGCTGAGGTGATTGCACCAAATTCAGACGCGCTGAACAGCAGGCTCTCGCCAGCGTTGACGATGCGTTTTTCCTGCGGGCGGTTTGCCAGTAAGACTTCAACCGCATGTTGTTGAACGGTAACGCGCGTGACGTTGTCCTGCTGATAGACGGTAAATTCTGTGCCTAACGCGGTGAGCTGGCCCTGGCGGGTCACCACGCGGAAAGGCCTCTGCTGCGCATCTTTTGCGGTGGTAATCGCAATTTCGCCATACCAGAGGTGGACAGCGCGCTGATGCGTATCAAACCGAACGTCTGCGGCGCTTTGCGTGTTGAGCGTCAGCAGCGAGCCATCGTCCAGCCGCTGATGGCTGACCGCGCCTTTGGCGGTGCGGTAGTCCGCGCGTAGACCTTCTCCGGTTTCAGATTGCCAGAGCTGCCAGCCGCCGCCCACGCCGAGCAGCAGCAGTAGCCCTTTCATGACATGACGACGGGTAAGACGCGTATCGTGCAGCGCCCGGCTGGCGACATCGCCCGGAACGCTGCTGAGCTGGCTGCGCAGGTTTTCAACCTGTTGCCAGGCCCACTGATGATCTTTGTCCTCTTCATACCATTGTTGCCAGCGCGCTTCCTGCTGTGGGCTGACACGCTCGCCGCTCAATACGGCATACCAGTGTGATGCTGAGCGCAAAGCCTGACGGCGAGAATCGGTGATAGGAGCGTTCACAGGCCGTGCTCCAGACGAAAGAGCAGACAATGTTCGATAGCCTTTGCCATATATTTTTTCACTGAACTGACCGAAACACCGAGCTTTCGCGCTATTTCGCTGTAGGTCAGACCATCCAGCTGCGAAAGGAGAAACGCTTCGCGTGTTTTTCCGCTCAGCCCGTCAAGCATGCTGTCGATGAGTTGCAGGGTTTCGAGCTGACTCTCACGTTCCTCGGGCGAAGGCGCGAGATTTTCCGGCATCAGCGCCAGCATCTCCAGATAGGCTTTTTCCAGCGCATTTCGACGAAACAGGTCGACCATTACCCGTTTGGCGATAGTGCATAGGAAGGAGCGCGGATCGCGGATCGTCGAGAGCGTATCGCTGCCCATTACCCGTATAAAGGTGTCCTGGGCAATGTCATCGGCATCAAAGGCAGACTGGAGCTTGCGCGTCAGCCAACTTTTCAGCCAGCCGTGATGGGCGCCATAAAGCGACTCGAGCGTTAAGGAAGCAGTAGTAGTGGCGTGGTCAGGCATGCGCAGTGCATCAAAAGTTAATTATCACGCGGCTATATTAATATGAGAATAGTTCTCATTACAATTAGAAATAAAATAGTATCTGGTTGATACCAATAACGTGTTGTTTTAAATAAAAATGTTAAGGGCAGGTATTGGATGGAGGAGGTGACATGAAAAATGCCGCTAACGGCGCAATGTATTTGTAGGCCTGATAAGCGAAGCGCCATCAGGCATCTCATGCTCTATCACCGCAACCCCCGGCGTCACTGCGCTCGGCTGGGCTACCGTTGTTGTTAGAATTTGCTGCCCGTTTTATGGTGACCTCTGATGGTATGCTTACATTTTTACCGCTTAAAGAGGAAACACTAATGATTGTAAGAACCTGGCACGGCTGTGTTCCGCTAAAACATGCCGAAGGTTTTGCGAAACACCTTGAGAGGACAGGTGTGGAGCATTCAAAGAGCGTATCTGGCAACAGAGGCGCTTTAGTGCGTAGAGAAACCCAAGGGGACTGGGAGCATTTTTTTCTGGCTACTTACTGGCTGGATTTACAGTCGGTTAAGAGATTTGCCGGAGAAAGTTATCACGTAGCGGTAACATACCCGGATGACGAAGAATTTGAACTACTTTCCGATCCTTACGTTTTCCAGCATGTAGTGGAAAATGTTGCACCGCTTTAGCGTCGTTTCCGGGGAAGCCTGACGGTTACCCGGATTCTTTATAATATCCACACTCATTCAACGTACTAAGGTCCGCTATGAGCTGTGAGTTCAACGGGTCGATGCAACGCTATCCTTGATCAAGGGGGGACGTTGCCATGAAACGAAGAACGCGCATTTACTACACGCCAGAACAGAAAGCGATTATCTGGGACCGATATAAGCAAGGTGATTCCCTGCACGATATCGCCAGAATGTTCGACAGATTTCACTCTTCTATTATGCCTACAATCCACCAGACAGGTGGCTACCGTCCTCCCGTGAGAAGGCGGCACCGGTTAGCGCTCTCGCTTGATGAAAGAGAGGAAATATCCAGAGGATTGGTAGCAAAACGCAGCATCAGGGACATCGCTGCCAAATTATCAAGAGCTCCTTCAACGATTAGCCGCGAGATTAGGAGACACGGTGGTGCAAAACAATACCGTGCAGCAAAAGCCGATGCTACTGCGTGGGAAAATGCTCTGAGACCAAAACCTTGCAAGCTAATTCAAAGCCCCGCATTGTGTAAAATCATTGCAGAGAAGATGCATCAGGACTGGTCGCCGGAACAGATCGCCGGCTGGCTGAAACGCTGTTATCCGGATAGTCAGGAAATGCATGTGTCACACGAAACGATATATAAAACGCTTTTTATACAAACCCGGGGTGCATTAAAAAAAGAACTGCAGCAATGCCTCAGAAGCGGAAGAGTCGTGCGTAGATCCAGAACATCATCGCTTAAAGGGAAAGGATTAGGGTCAATCCCGGATACGATCTCTATCAGCGAAAGGCCACCTGAAGCAGCTGACAGAGCCATACCAGGTCACTGGGAAGGTGATCTGATCCAGGGCTCTAAAAACTCCTATATCGTCACCCTCGTAGAGCGTCATTCCCGTTTTGTTATGTTGGCCAAAGTCAGGGACAACAAGACCATAACGGTTATATCTGCACTCATCAAACAAGCCCGTGAATTACCTGCTGAGCTTTATAAAACATTAACATGGGACCGGGGTGCTGAAATGACCAGCCATACCCGGTTTACCGTAGCTACAGATATTCAGGTTTACTTCTGCGATCCTCAATCTCCCTGGCAACGCGGCTCAAATGAAAATACAAACAGATTACTCAGACAGTATTTTCCAAAAGGAACTGACTTATCGGTTCACAGCCAGCAAAGACTAAACAGTGTTGCCAGACAGCTCAACGAGAGGCCGAGAAAAACGCTAGACTATGAATCACCCGCAGAGCGGTTCAATCAATGTGTTGCATCCATCGGTTGAACTCACAGCCCAGAGCGGACGTGAATGTGTACATAAACATCGACAAATATGCCCAAAATCCTGCCCGCTGATTTTGGGCTTTAACTACTTTTCAAATCACCATAACCCGCTTCCAGGCAGCAGATAAAACAGCGTCAGCAGCTTAATTTATCGATCTTTTTCGCCTGCAACTCTCTAACAATACCGGCCAAGGCAAGAGCGATGGGAACAAGGGAGCCCCACAGGACGGCGTTCCAGCCGTAGAGGCTGAGCAGGGCACCTGAAGAGAAAGAACCGACGATCATCACTCCAAACACCACAAAATCGTTCAGGGACTGGACCTGGGTTTTCTCTTCGGGACGGTGGTATTCAATGATCTTCGCCGATGCGCCGGTAAAGCCAAAATTCCAGCCGAGACCCAGTAAAATCAGTGACAGCCAGTAGTGGAAAATATCGGTTCCACCGAGCCCGGCCAGAACAGAACTTGCGGTGATAAGCAGACCGGCGGCGGCGATACGCATGGCTCCGAAGCGGTTGATTAATTTGCCGGTGAAAAAACCTGGGCCATACATGGCAATAACATGCCACTGGATACCGAGATTCGACGCCTGCTGAGAAATACCGTGCATGTGCATGGAGAGTGGTGCTGCCGTCATCAGGAAGTTCATCACCATATAGGTTACCGCACCGCTGAATACGGTTCGGGCGAACCCTGGCTGACGGACAATTTCGCGCAAAGGTCGCCCACCCATTTTTACCGTGCTGGCAGGTTCTGTTGTTTTCACGCCTTTGAGAATGAATGCCGAAATGACGGCGACGAGCGCCTGGGCGATGAATGTGACGGCAAAGGTATGAGGCGGCCAAAGGTGCATCGTACCTGAAACCAGCATTGGGCCAATCACACCGGCAATCACTCCGCCGCCCATCACCAGCGATAGGGCCCGGGCACGACGTTCTGGCGTGACGCCGTCGGTTGCGGCAAAACGAAAGCTAAGCGCAACGGCGGCATATGCGCCACCTAAAAATGCGGCAATGCAGAACAGCAGAAATGAGCCGATGACCACGGCCAGCGCAGCCGTCAGGCCGGTAATGACGCCCGCCCCGGTGCCGACCATAAAGGCGGCTTTACGGCCTTCTTTTCGCGCCAATGTACCTAACGGCAGGATACAGGCTGCCATCCCCAGAACAAACATGGTGATGGGAAGTGTCGCCAACGAGCTACTGGGCGCGAGGGCGTTACCCACAATTGCGCCGGTGGCATAAAAGACGACGGAGTTGGCACCGGCAAGGGCCTGGGCGGCCGACAGCCGGATAATATTATTGTTCTGGTCTGCAACGGGCAGGAAATGTTCTGCGGACATGTGATTAATTATCCTGGTTCATGGTGAGGACTATCCGGTATCGCGCCATACCTTGCTTAAGTCTGTTGAGCGCCTCATTTGCCCGTTCAAAGGGCAATAGTTCTGTGATGGGCAACGTCTGAAAGAGCTGGCTGAACCGCAGCGCGCGCTCGGTTTGCGCAGGTGTGCTGACGAAGGAGCCAGTCAGTGTGCGTTCAGCGCCGATCATCATACCCGGCGAGACCTGCAACGGCGTTTGTCCTGTACCAAGCAGGATCGTCTTTCCCCGAGGAGAGAGGGCGGACAAGAGGGCTGAAACCGTTTTTGAATCCGCTGCCGTAGCCACAATATAATCCACACCGCCGTCGTTTTTCAGCCGTTGTGATGCATTTTCCTTCAGCGTATCGATGTAGTGGTGTGCACCCAGCTGAAAGGCCGCACGTTCTTTTTCATTTCCCCGCGCAACCACCGTCACGTCAAACCCCATTTTGCGGGCGTACTGAACCGCCATATGACCAAGGCCACCCATCCCAAGAACCGCCACTCTGTCGCCCGCTCTGGCACCAGAATTACGCAGCGCGTTGAAGGTTGCGGTACCGGCACAAAGGATTGGGGCGGCATGCACCGAAGCGAGTGCGGAGGGGATCGCTATCAGTGCGGTATGCCGCATGACAACGTACTCTGCGTAGCCGCCATCGCAGCTAAGTCCTGGTGTAAGCTGATTTTCGCAGAGATGAAAAAGCCCGCTGCGACAGGGTTTGCAGTACTGACAGTACCCACCCAGCCGCCCGACGCCTACCCGCTGCTCGGTTTGCCAGATATCGGGTACCTTTTCTCCCTTGCGGGCAATAAACCCGACGATCTCATGTCCCGGTATACGACCAGGCTGGCCCTCTTGCGGCGCGCTTTCCGCGTCCCGGAGATCGGCACCGCATACTCCGCATGCTTCAATTTTGATAAGCACCTCATCCGGGCCGGGAGCGGGTATCGGCCGCTCTGTCATTTCCAGCACGCCGGGGGCAACGATCTGCATCGCGCGGTATTTTTTATTCATAAATGGCACCGGTAAAAATAGGGATTATCAGATGGCAAGGGTGACGAGAAAACGAGACACCATGTTTTATGCGGCGACGGTCCACGGTCTCTTTCTCTTCTGGCTTTCATTGACGAAAAGCCGTGATCCTCATTGTGCAATACCAGAATGCCATCGGAGCCTCTGATTGACGACTGAGAAGAAATTGCGATACAGGAAAGAAAATCTATCTTGCGTGCGTATACTGGGTAAACATGAATCAGAATGATCAAACGCGTGACCTTTCAGTAAAAGAATGAAGCGTTATCTTCAGTCATCTAATAACTGCAAAAGTCACTGTTCATATGCACTCGCACATCAACCAAATAGGGCAGAACGCAATGGCGACATGCTTAAAATAAGGTTTTGTCGACGGTTAACCCAAAGATGTGTCCTGATGTTCAGTGATTGAATGGCGGAGATAGCGAGTCGGTGTTGTGCCCGTATATTGACGAAAGAAAACAATGAAGGCGCTGTCACTGACAAAATCAAGCTGTTGCGCCACCTGACTTAGCGACCAGCCGTCACACAGCATTTCCATTGCTTTCAGCAGTCTCCACTGCTGCCTCCAGCTCTGATAACTCATTCCCGTATCCCGAATAAATATACGGCTTATTGTGCGTTCACATGCGCCGACCTTTTGGGCTAACTGCCCCAGACGTGGGGGTAATTCGCCTCCGCGCACGCTGTCCAGCCAGACACTCAGGCGAATATCTAACGGAAACCGCAACGTCCAGTTTTCGCTTTGGGCGTTTTTAATTTCTTCACAAAACACGGTGATGAGACTGCTTTGTTGTTCTTCAGGCATTCCCCATTGCCAGAATGCCATCCTTTCGATCACTTCAAAGAACAGGGGATTAACCTCAACGATCTGCAGGGGCAACGCCGATAACGGTAAAACGTTTGAAAAGTAAAGAGAACGATAGGCCATTGCGCCATTCATAATGGCGCGATGAACCGTGCCGGCAGGTATCCAGGCAGCGCGCCGGGGCGGAAGTAGGCAAAGGGTATTATCCAGCTCGATTGTGATGCTTCCCGCTGCCGAAAAAAGCAACTGATGACGAAGGTGGCTGTGCATCCCTGAATCATGTATTCCCATATCAGATGCAATTCCGACAACCCTCTCATCGAACGTATCCGGATCAAAAGAATCGTCTGGATTGATCTTCATCTTGTGTCCTATTTTAAATATAAATAGTCCTTATCATGGTAATACGACATAACCACTTCCGCAATAATAGCCGCATATTCTGATTATCTAAGGATTGTTGCTATGAAAACCAATAAAAAACCACCGTTGTGGTTACTTACATTACTGATTATGTTTCCCCAGTTGGTGGAAACCATATACAGCCCAGCGTTGCCCGACATTGCTCGTGCTTTTCAGGTGGGCAGTGAACGTGCCGCACAGACGCATTCAGTCTATTTTGTCGCGTTTGCCGTCGGCGTGGCGCTCTGGGGATGGTTAAGCGATCGCGTTGGTCGGCGCCCCGCGATGATGGCCGGGCTTCTGTGCTACGGGGCCGGTTCAGCACTCGCTCTTGTGGCTACCGACTTTAGCATTTTGCTCCTGGCTCGCATGGTCGCAGCCATAGGTGCCGCTGCTGGCTCCGTTGTCGTTCAAACCATGCTGCGAGATAGCTATGAATCGACGGCGTTAGCCCGTGTCTTTTCCGTGATGGGAGCGGCGCTGGCAATCAGTCCCGTTTTCGGTCTGGTCAGTGGCGGCTGGCTGGTTAGCCTGTACGGACATACCGGCGTGTTTGTTGCGCTGGTCACGTTGGCGCTGATGCTGCTGATACTGACAGCATGCTTGCTGCCTGAAACGCGGTCGGAAAATACTTCCGGCTCGCGATTTGGTGGACTGGTCTGCCGGATGGCGGGGGATGGAAGGCTGTGGAAAAATGCAATGCTCGTTGCACTGCTTAATACCATGCTTTTCAGTTACTACAGCCTTGCACCGTTTCTTTTCGGCCAATTGGGTTGGAGTGCCAGGGCTTTCGGATGGACAGGGATTTTACTGGCCTTTGCTTCCCTATCGGGCAGCTTATGGAACCGGAAACTGTTGTCTATCGGTTTGTCGCCAGAACAACTGGTGAAAAATGCTTGCCTGCTGGCGCTATTGTCGGGTGTTGCAGCATGGATCTTACAGCAATCTGTATGGATCCTTGTGCCGGTAGTTGGGGTTGTGATTGCCTATGGTATTGCGATTCCAAACGTGCTGAGTCAGGCCCTAAGCCAGTATCGTGAACAGGCAGGCGCAGCCGGAGCGCTGTTTGGATTGGTCTACTATTTATTGCTGGGAATGATGCTGGGACTTGCCGGCATCGTGCAGCAACTTGGACTCGTTCTGACCGCATGTGCAGTAATAGCCTGCCTTTGCAGCCTGTCACGGCGCTAAGGAAGGTGCGAACAAGTCCCTGATATGAGATCATGTTTGTCATCTGGAGCCATGGAACAGGGTTCATTATGAGTCATCAACTTACCTTCGCCGACAGTGAATTCAGCAGTAAGCGCCGTCA
>NZ_CABTJS010000018.1:0-19072 GCF_902485085.1 uncultured Kluyvera sp. | reverse complement strand
GTTGCTCACGGTCGTGGCGAGAAAGTTAAAATCGTTAAGTTTCGTCGTCGTAAACACTATCGTAAGCAGCAGGGCCATCGTCAGTGGTTCACTGATGTGAAAATTACTGGCATCAGCGCTTAAGTTAAGGGGAGCAGATTAAATGGCACATAAAAAGGCTGGTGGCTCGACTCGTAATGGTCGCGACTCAGAAGCTAAACGTCTGGGCGTAAAACGCTTCGGCGGCGAATCCGTTCTGGCTGGTAGCATCATCGTTCGTCAACGTGGTACTCAGTTCCACGCTGGTTCTAACGTAGGCTGCGGCAAAGACCACACTCTGTTTGCTAAAGCAGACGGTAAAGTGAAATTCGAAGTGAAAGGCCCGAAAAACCGTCGTTATATCAGCATCGTTGCTGAATAAGTTTTTCGCGTCCCGGTAACGGATGAAAGCCCCGCAACGTGTTGCGGGGCTTTTTACATTCGACGCCAGGAAAATGATGGGTTGTACCACCGTTTCAGGGCAGGGAATCCGGAATGAAGCAGCAGGCGGGCATTGGTATCATGTTGGCGCTTACCACAGCGATTTGCTGGGGGGCACTGCCAATTGCCATGAAACAGGTTCTGGAAGTCATGGAACCGCCCACCATCGTCTTCTACCGCTTTTTGATGGCAAGCTGTGGCCTTGGCCTCATTTTGTCCTGGAAGCGCAAGCTGCCCTCTTTGCGGCTGTTTCGCAACCCGCGCTGGCTAGTTCTGCTGCTTATCGCAACCGGCGGGCTGTTTGGTAACTTCGTGCTGTTTAGCTCATCGCTGCAGTACGTAAGCCCTACGGCGTCCCAGGTTATCGGCCAACTCTCGCCCGTTGGGATGATGGTTGCCAGCGTCTTTATCCTCAAGGAGAAGATGCGCGGTACGCAGGTAGTGGGCGCACTCATGCTTATCTGCGGGCTGGTCATGTTCTTTAATACCAGCCTGATTGAAATTTTTACCCGCCTGACCGATTACACCTGGGGTGTGATTTTTGGGGTTAGCGCGGCGATGGTCTGGGTGAGTTACGGTGTCGCGCAAAAGGTGTTATTGCGACGCCTGGCATCACAGCAGATCCTCTTTTTATTGTACACTTTATGTACAATTGCACTGCTGCCGTTAGCAAAGCCTGAGGTTATTGGGCTGCTGAGCGACTGGCAGCTAGCCTGTCTGATCTTCTGTGGTCTGAACACACTGGTCGGTTATGGGGCGCTCGCGGAAGCGATGGCGCGCTGGCAGGCGGCACAGGTGAGCGCGTTAATCACGCTGACTCCTCTGTTTACCCTGTTATTTTCAGATTTATTATCAATGGCCTGGCCCGATTTCTTCGCCAGACCGATGTTGAACCTTATTGGTTACCTCGGTGCGTTTGTCGTGGTTGCGGGCGCGATGTATTCCGCCATTGGTCATCGTCTATGGGGGCGGTGGCGTAAGCGTGAAGCGGTTGTTCCGTTACCCCGCGCAGGCGAATGATTTACGGAGAGTAAAATGAAGTTTGTTGATGAAGCAACGATCCTGGTCGTAGCAGGTGATGGCGGTAATGGTTGCGTAAGCTTCCGCCGTGAAAAATATATTCCTCGTGGTGGTCCTGACGGCGGTGACGGCGGTGACGGCGGTGACGTCTGGATGGAAGCCGACGAGAACCTGAACACCCTGATTGATTACCGTTTCGAAAAATCTTTCCGCGCTGAACGTGGCCAGAACGGTGCGAGCCGTGACTGTACCGGTAAACGTGGTAAAGACGTCACCATCAAGGTGCCGGTGGGTACCCGCGTTATCGATCAGGGCACTGGCGAAACCATGGGCGATATGACCAAACACGGTCAACGTCTGATGGTCGCTAAAGGCGGCTGGCACGGTCTGGGCAACACCCGTTTCAAATCTTCCGTGAACCGTACGCCGCGTCAAAAGACCATGGGTACGCCGGGCGATAAACGTGACCTTCAGCTCGAACTGATGCTGCTGGCGGACGTGGGTATGCTGGGTATGCCGAACGCCGGCAAATCCACCTTTATCCGCGCGGTGTCTGCGGCGAAGCCAAAAGTGGCTGACTATCCGTTTACCACCCTGGTACCAAGCCTTGGCGTTGTGCGTGTCGATAACGAGAAGAGCTTCGTGGTCGCCGACATCCCGGGTCTGATTGAAGGCGCATCTGAAGGCGCTGGCCTCGGTATCCGCTTCCTGAAGCACCTTGAGCGCTGCCGCGTGCTGCTGCACATCATCGATATCGATCCAATCGACGGTTCCGATCCGGCTGAAAACGCCAAAATCATCATTGGTGAACTTGAGAAATACAGCGAGAAGCTGGCGAATAAGCCACGCTGGCTGCTGTTTAACAAGATCGACACCATGGATAAAGCGGAAGCTGAAGCGAAAGCCAAAGCGATTGCCGAAGCGATGGGTTGGGAAGATAAGTACTACCTGATCTCCGCAGCAAGCCAGGTTGGCGTGAAAGACCTGTGCTGGGACGTGATGAACTTCATCATCGAGAACCCAATTGCTCAGGCTGAAGAAGCTGCCCAGCCAGAGAAAGTCGAGTTCATGTGGGATGACTACCATCGCCAGCAGCTCGATGAAGTCGCCGCAGAAGCGGAAGACGAAGAGTGGGATGACGACTGGGATGAAGACGACGAAGAAGGCGTTGAGTTCATCTACAAACGTTAATTCAACGTCCTCTGTAGCCCGGCCGAACGAAGTGACGCCGGGATCCCCGGAGTCGGTGTTATCACACCTCGTCCGGGCTACAAATATCAAATAAAAAGGGCCGCGTCTGCGGCCCTTTTTTATCAGTTGTTCTGATAAATATCCTTGTACAACCGGCTCTCAAAGCGTACCAGCGGAATTCGTCGATTACGCTGATCCGCAGGCGGCACGGCGTACCCTGACAGATACTGCACAAACGCCATACGCTGCCCGCTGGCGGTGGTGATAAAGCCCGCCAGGTTGTATACACCCTGCAGTGAACCGGTCTTCGCCGAAACCTTACCATCTACGCCCGCCTGATGCAGGCCCGCACGGTACTGTAACGAACCGTCGTGGCCGGCAAGCGGCAGCATGGAGATGAAGTCCAGCTCGCTATCGTGCTGGGCAATATACTGCAGCGCCTGCATCATGGTGGCTGGCGCGATCAGGTTATGTCGCGATAGGCCGGAGCCGTCGGCAATGATCGTATTACCCAAATCTACGCCTGCCTGCTGACGCAGGATCTGGCGAACCGCATCTGAGCCCGCTCGCCAGGTACCAGGCACGCCAAAGCGCGAATGGCCAATCATACGAAACACGGTGTCGGCGATCATGTTGTCCGATTTTTTCAGCATGATCTTCAGTAAATCGTGCAGCGGTGCCGACTGCTTGCTCGCGATCACGGTGCCGGGCTCATTCACCTGCGTCTGGCGCAGCAGCGTACCGGTGTAGGTGATCCCGGCCTGCTTGAGCTCATCTTTGATAATCGCCCCGGCATAGCTTGCGCCATCCTGAATGGCAAACGCCAGCGGCAGAGGGTCTGCACGCTGTGGCAGACAGCCGGTGAGCGTGTAGCGGTTCAGGTCGCCAGGCACCACATCCAGCTCGCAGTATTGGGCTTCCGGCGAGCCTTTTGCCAGCGTACGCACTTGGCTGAACATCGTCACCGGGTAGTAAGAGGCAATGCGGATGAACGCCAGATCGTTAGCCTTCTGGGCGCTATAAAGTGAAATAGAGAAGCAGTTGCGGTCGATAATCGCGGCAGCAGGCGGTGCGCTGAAACACTGCGTCAAATCGTTCCATGGCCAGCCTGGCGCTTTATCGTGGCTGGCGAAAATGGACGTATCGATCATGACGTTGCCATCAATATTCTGTACGCCAGCCTTTTTCAACGTCGCGACCATATTGCGAATATCCTGGCGTTTTAGCGTAGGATCGCCACCAAATCGCGCAATAAGGTCGCCTTTAAGAGTGCCGTTATCCACGCTGCCTTTACTTTCAAGCGTGGTGGTAAAGCGGAAATCCGGGCCAAGCTGGAGCAGGGCTGCCAGCGCGGTAAGTACCTTTTGGGTACTGGCTGGCAGCGCCATCTGCTGGCCGTGATAATCAATCAGCGGCGCGGGGGCGCCCACTTTCTGTACCAGAAGCGCGAGGTTGGCCCCGTCGGGCAGCTGATTGATATATTCATCAACATTCGCGGCCTGAACGCTAAACGCTATACTGGTAGTCAATCCGATGATAAATCTGGAAAATCGCATAATCTCGCGCTAACAACCTGGAAACAAGCCGTCATACTACGGCGCAACGCCCTGTAAAGTAAACGATGACCCGTAGTGAACTTCGGGGTAAAATGCGTATCAAATTAAAAATTGCTGCTGACCTGGGGCTTCGTACCCGGGTCGGTTTTCTTTTGCTTCTGGCCTGGTGTTGATAGCGACTCAGGCGGGCTTAGCAGCCGGAGCGGGGCGAACCGCTCCCAACAGGAATGTTTAAGAGGTATAACAATGCAAGCTATTCCGATGACCCTTCGTGGTGCAGAAAAACTGCGTGAAGAACTGGACTTTCTGAAGTCCGTACGCCGCCCAGAAATCATTGCGTCCATCGCCGAAGCGCGCGAGCACGGCGATTTGAAAGAGAACGCGGAGTACCATGCTGCCCGTGAGCAGCAGGGCTTCTGTGAAGGACGTATCAAAGATATCGAAGCGAAGCTGTCTAACGCGCAGGTTATCGACATCACCAAGATCCCAAACAATGGTCGTGTGATTTTTGGTGCTACCGTGAAGGTGTTGAACCTGGATAACGACGAAGAGCAGACTTACCGCATCGTGGGCGACGACGAAGCTGATTTCAAACAGAACCTGATCTCCGTTAACTCACCAATTGCCCGTGGGTTGATTGGCAAAGAGCAGGATGACGTGGTCACTATCCGCACCCCGGGTGGTGAAGTTGAATTCGAAATCATCCACGTGGATTATCTGTAAGATTTGTTCAACACTGAATTGTTGAACAAGTGTAAAGATAAGAAAAAGGCCGCATAGCGGCCTTTTATCAAGCATAAGAGCGTGGCATGTTGCTAGCCCTTGTATAGAAAATCCCTCATTTAACACAATGTTGTGTCAGAAATTAGGATATTCTTAACGTGGCAGCGAGATTTTACGTTCTTTACCAGGGCGATAAAGCACCAGCATCTTACCGATGACCTGTACATTACAGGCGCCGGTTTCGCGAACGATAGCGTCCACAATCAAAGTTTTGGTCTCTCTGTCTTCCGAGGCGACTTTCACCTTGATAAGTTCATGGTGCTCTAACGCTTGTTCAATCTCGGCCAGTACCCCTTCGGTCAAACCATTGTTGCCAAGCATAACTACAGGCTTGAGCGGATGTGCGAGACCTTTTAGGTGCTGTTTTTGTTTAGTACTCAGATTCATCGTATATTTTTGCTTACGTTGGGATTGAAAACGGGTCATTCTACCGCCATCTCCCATATATCGCCAAACAGTGCGTAGAAATTTACGCCGAAAGGCTACGATGAACTGCCCCGATGGGAATGTTAAATGACAGGTAAAAAGCGTTCTGCCAGTTCAAGCCGCTGGCTTCAGGAACACTTTAGCGATAAATATGTTCAAGAGGCACAGAAAAAGGGGTTACGTTCCCGTGCCTGGTTTAAACTTGATGAAATACAGCAAAGTGACAAACTTTTTAAACCGGGGATGACGGTAGTCGACCTCGGTGCTGCTCCAGGAGGCTGGTCACAGTACGTGGTCACGCAGATTGGCGGCAAAGGCCGCATTATCGCTTGCGATCTTTTACCTATGGATCCAATCGTTGGTGTGGACTTCCTTCAGGGCGATTTTCGTGATGAACTCGTGATGAAGGCATTACTGGAACGCGTGGGTGACAGTAAAGTACAAGTTGTCATGTCAGATATGGCACCAAACATGAGCGGAACGCCGGCGGTTGACATCCCCCGGGCCATGTATCTGGTGGAACTGGCGCTTGAAATGGCTCGTGATGTGTTAGCGCCGGGCGGAAATTTTGTAGTGAAAGTGTTCCAGGGCGAAGGCTTCGATGAGTACCTAAGGGAAATTCGCTCCCTGTTTACGAAGGTTAAAGTTCGTAAGCCGGACTCTTCGCGTGCGCGTTCACGTGAAGTTTACATTGTAGCGACCGGGCGAAAATGATAGACGGTGGTTTTTCAAACGAAAGTTTGAAAGAAGCTGGATATAGAGTATCCTGACGCTGTTTTTAACACAGTTGTAATATGAGGTTAATCCCTTGAGTGACATGGCGAAAAACCTAATACTCTGGCTGGTCATTGCCGTCGTGCTGATGTCAGTATTCCAGAGCTTTGGGCCCAGCGAATCGAACAGCCATAAGGTGGACTATTCTACCTTCCTGCAAGAGGTCAATAACGACCAGGTTCGCGAAGCGCGTATCAACGGACGTGAGATCAACGTTACCAAGAAAGATAGTAACCGTTACACGACTTACATTCCGGTTAACGATCCGAAGCTGCTTGATAACCTGCTGACGAAAAACGTCAAAGTGGTTGGTGAGCCGCCTGAAGAACCAAGCCTGCTGGCTTCTATCTTCATTTCCTGGTTCCCGATGCTGCTGCTGATCGGCGTCTGGATCTTCTTCATGCGCCAAATGCAGGGCGGTGGTGGCAAAGGTGCCATGTCGTTCGGTAAGAGCAAGGCGCGTATGCTGACGGAAGACCAGATCAAAACCACCTTTGCCGACGTTGCAGGCTGCGACGAAGCGAAAGAAGAGGTGGGTGAGCTGGTTGAGTACCTGCGTGAACCGAGCCGTTTCCAGAAGCTGGGCGGTAAAATCCCGAAAGGTGTGCTGATGGTTGGCCCTCCGGGTACCGGTAAAACGTTGCTGGCAAAAGCGATTGCTGGCGAAGCGAAAGTTCCGTTCTTCACCATTTCCGGTTCTGATTTCGTAGAAATGTTCGTCGGTGTTGGTGCATCTCGTGTGCGTGACATGTTCGAACAGGCTAAGAAAGCGGCACCATGCATCATCTTCATCGATGAAATCGACGCCGTAGGCCGCCAGCGTGGCGCAGGTCTGGGCGGTGGTCACGATGAACGTGAGCAAACGCTGAACCAGATGCTGGTTGAGATGGATGGCTTCGAAGGTAACGAAGGTATCATCGTTATCGCGGCAACTAACCGTCCAGACGTACTTGACCCAGCGCTGCTGCGTCCAGGCCGTTTCGACCGTCAGGTTGTGGTTGGTCTGCCAGACGTTCGTGGTCGTGAACAGATTCTGAAAGTGCATATGCGTCGCGTGCCGCTGGCACCAGATATCGATGCGGCAATCATTGCTCGTGGTACTCCTGGTTTCTCCGGTGCAGACCTGGCGAACTTAGTGAACGAAGCCGCGCTGTTTGCAGCTCGTGGCAACAAGCGCGTGGTATCGATGGTTGAGTTCGAAAAAGCGAAAGACAAAATCATGATGGGTGCGGAACGTCGCTCCATGGTGATGACGGAAGCGCAGAAAGAATCCACCGCTTACCACGAAGCAGGCCACGCGATTATCGGTCGCCTGGTACCGGAACACGATCCGGTGCACAAAGTGACGATTATCCCACGCGGTCGTGCGCTGGGTGTGACCTTCTTCCTGCCTGAAGGCGACGCGATTAGCGCCAGCCGTCAGAAACTGGAAAGTCAGATCTCCACCCTGTACGGCGGCCGTCTGGCAGAAGAAATTATTTATGGCGTAGAACATGTTTCTACCGGTGCATCGAACGACATTAAAGTCGCGACGAACCTGGCGCGTAACATGGTCACCCAGTGGGGCTTCTCTGACAAACTCGGTCCGCTGCTGTACGCGGAAGAAGAGGGCGAAGTATTCCTGGGCCGCTCTGTCGCCAAAGCGAAACACATGTCCGATGAAACCGCGCGTATCATCGACCAGGAAGTGAAAGCGCTTATCGAACGTAACTACGCTCGTGCTCGCCAGCTCCTGAACGACAACATGGATATTCTGCATGCAATGAAAGATGCGCTCATGAAATATGAGACCATCGATGCACCGCAGATTGACGACCTGATGGCTCGCCGCGACGTGCGTCCGCCAGCAGGCTGGGAAGAACCGGGTTCATCCAACAACTCTGGCAACACGGGTAAACCAAGTGCGCCGCGTCCGGTTGATGAACCGCGCGCTCCGGACTCTGGCACCATGTCAGAGCAGCTGGGCGACAAATAAGTTATCCCATCGTTGATGACTGTGCTTCACCTGAAACCCTGGGGCTTGCTCCAGGGTTTTTTTGTGCCACAAATAACAAATAAGAAGGAATCGCTATGAAACTCACCGCCCAGGGCTCCATCCTGGATCTTTCCCATCCGCACGTGATGGGGATCCTCAACGTAACGCCGGACTCGTTCTCTGACGGCGGCACGCACAATACGTTGGTTGAGGCGGTGAAACATGCGAACCTGATGATTAACGCCGGCGCGACGATTATTGATGTGGGTGGAGAGTCCACGCGTCCTGGCGCGCTGGATGTCAGCGTTGAAGAAGAGCTGGAACGCGTTATCCCGGTGGTGGAGGCGATTGCTCAGCGCTTTGAAGTATGGATTTCTGTCGATACCTCAAAACCTGAGGTTATTCGTGAATCCGCCCGCGTCGGGGCACATATCATCAATGATATTCGCTCACTGAGCGAGCCGGGTGCGTTGGAAGCGGCGGCGGAAACCGGGCTGCCGGTGTCGTTGATGCATATGCAGGGTAATCCAAAAACCATGCAGGAAGCGCCGAAATACGACGATGTTTTTGCCGAGGTGAATCAGTATTTTGCGGAGCAGATCGCGCGCTGTGAACGTGCTGGGATCGCAAAAGATAAATTGTTGCTCGACCCGGGGTTCGGTTTCGGTAAAAATCTCTCCCATAATTACGCATTACTCGCTCGCCTGTCAGAATTCCACCACTTCGGTTTGCCACTGTTTGTCGGCATGTCGCGGAAATCGATGATTGGCCAACTGCTGAACGTGGGGCCATCAGAACGCCTCAGCGGCAGCCTGGCGTGTGCGGTGATTGCAGCTATGCAGGGCGCGCATATCGTTCGCGTCCACGATGTCAAAGAAACTGTTGAGGCGATGCGTGTGGTTGAAGCCACGCTGTCTGCGAAGGGAAAAAAACGTTATGAGTAATCGCAAGTATTTTGGTACCGATGGGATTCGCGGTCGCGTAGGTGATGCGCCAATTACCCCTGATTTTGTGCTGAAGCTCGGTTGGGCGGCGGGTAAGGTGCTGGCAAGTCACGGCTCACGTAAGATCATCATTGGTAAAGATACCCGTATCTCCGGTTATATGCTGGAGTCAGCGCTGGAAGCCGGTCTGGCGGCTGCGGGGCTCTCTGCCTCCTTCACCGGTCCGATGCCAACGCCTGCGGTTGCTTATCTGACCCGCACCTTCCGCGCAGAAGCGGGTATCGTTATCTCGGCATCACATAACCCATTCTATGACAATGGCATCAAATTCTTCTCCATTAATGGCACCAAACTGCCGGATGAAGTTGAAGAGGCGATTGAAGCCGAAATGGAAAAAGAGATCACCTGCGTGGACTCTGCTGAGCTGGGTAAGGCGAGCCGTATCGTTGACGCCGCTGGCCGTTATATTGAGTTCTGCAAAGGGACATTCCCTAACGATCTTAGCCTGAACGGTTTAAAAGTCGTGGTCGATTGTGCCAACGGCGCAACCTATCATATCGCGCCGAACGTGCTGCGCGAGCTGGGCGCGACCGTTATTGCTATTGGCTGCGAACCGAACGGTGTGAACATCAACGAAGAAGTTGGGGCAACCGATGTGCGTGCGCTGCAGGCGCGCGTGCTGGCGGAAAAAGCCGATGTCGGTATCGCGCTGGACGGTGACGGCGACCGCGTCATTATGGTTGACCACGAAGGTAACAAGGTCGATGGCGATCAGATCATGTACATCATTGCTCGCGAAGCGCTGCGTCAGGGGCAACTGCGCGGGGGTGCCGTGGGCACGCTGATGAGCAATATGGGTCTGGAAGTGGCGCTGAAGCAGCTGGGTATTCCGTTTACCCGCGCGAAAGTGGGCGACCGCTACGTGCTGGAAAAAATGCAGGAGAAAGGCTGGCGTATCGGGGCGGAAAACTCCGGTCACGTAATCCTGCTGGACAAAACTACCACGGGCGACGGTATTGTTGCTGGCCTGCAGGTGGTTGCGGCGATGGTGCGTAACCACATGAGCCTGCACGATCTGTGCAGCGGCATGAAGATGTTCCCGCAGGTGCTGGTCAACGTGCGCTATACCGATGGAAAATCTAACCCGCTGGAAAATGATGCGGTTAAAGCGGCGGCTGCAGAAGTGGAAGCGGCGTTGGGTAACCGTGGTCGTGTTTTACTGCGCAAATCCGGCACCGAGCCGCTGATTCGCGTCATGGTTGAAGGTGAAGAAGAAGCGCAGGTGACCGCGTTTGCCCACCGTATTGCCGATGCAGTAAAAGCGGTATAATAGTTATCTAAGTCACTCAAAAGGCGGCGCTTGCCGCCTTTTTATTGTTGATTACACGTTGTTTTGCTGTTTTTTTCCGCAGTTGATACAATGTGTCAAAATTGCCCTTGCGAAGGTCATTCGCTTTGGTTAGTATTCACACCCGCTTCAGTGGGAAACATAAACATCCCGCTTTATTGGTTGAAGCACTTGGTACGCGGTGTCCCCGCAAGGAACAGGTTGATTATGTACGAAGCTCTTTTAGTTGTTTTCCTTATTGTAGCGATTGGCCTTGTGGTCCTCGTTATGCTGCAGCAAGGTAAAGGCGCTGATATGGGAGCCTCCTTTGGAGCAGGCGCTTCCGCTACACTGTTTGGTTCTAGTGGTTCTGGTAACTTCATGACCCGTATGACCGCCGTGTTTGCGACGCTGTTCTTCATTATCAGTCTGGTACTGGGCAACATCAACAGTAACAAGATCAATAAAGGAAGCGAGTGGGAAAATCTGACTGCGCCTAAGACTGAGCAAACGACTCAGCCAGCGGCACCGGCCCAGCCGACCAGCGATATCCCGCACTAATAGCAGTATCTGTACCGAGGTGGTGGAATTGGTAGACACGCTACCTTGAGGTGGTAGTGCCCTAACGGGCTTGTGGGTTCGAGTCCCATCCTCGGTACCAATATTCCGAAAGAAAGACGCTGAAAAGCGTCTTTTTTTTCGTCTGTATAAAACCAGCGTGGATTCGTAGATCGAATAAGGCAACGCCGCCATTCGGCTTTCTGCGTTGCCTTGTCTGATGGTGCTACGCTTATCAGTCCTTTAGGACTGGGTTAGTCAGCCTTAGGGAAATCGATAACAGTGTCGTTCACGCGGTTCACCATGTTGGTGAACAGAATGGCGCTGATGGCGCTGATTGCTTCAATCACCTGACGGTCGCTGAATCCGGCGTCACGCAGCGCTGTTACATCAGCTTCCGGCAACGTACCCGTGGTGGTCACCAGCGTCTGCGCAAATTTTGCCAACGCGTCGAGATGCGCATCTTCAGCATACTGCCCGCGGCGTAGTTCACGAATCTGCTCGCTGCTGAAGCCGGCCTTTTTCGCCATCATGCTGTGTGCGGCCAGGCAGTAATCACACCCGGTGGCTTCGCTGACGGCAAGGTTGATAGTCTCCAGTTCTTTCGCATTCAGGCTGCCTTTGTGCAGCATCGTATTATGCGCCAGCGCCTGTTGCAGTGATTCAGGTGAATGCCCGCCAATGGTCAGATAGGTATTCGGCACTTTACCCATCGCCTTTTTGATACCGCCAAAAATCTCTGCGGCTTTCCCTGTTACGTCTTGTTCACGGATTTCAGCTAAACGGCTCATGTCATACTCCTGTTACTAGAGGGTTTGTTGTGGCAATGACGTCATCTTAGTCGCAAGGACCGTGCTAGACTGGCGCTCTTCGTCTCATCTTTTTGTCTTATCGTCTCAGGAGTGATATGGACAGTCTTAGCCATCTCTTGACGCTGTTAGCCCCGCGCTGCGAAGTGAATCTGCACTGCCGTTTTGGCGGACGCTGGCAGGCAGGGCACGAGCAGATGCGTTCCGGCATTGTGCCCTGGCATTTTGTGTTGCGGGGGGAAGGGCGCCTCACCGTGGGGAGCCAAACCCGGCATATGCGCGCGGGAGATGTCATTTTGTTGCCGCACGGTTCGCCGCATCTGATGGAGAGTCTGGTTGAGTGGGGACAAGTGCTGCCTGTTGCTCATCGCTTTAACGGCACGCTGACCGAAATGCGCACCGGCAGTGAAAGTGATGCGCTGGAGATGCTGTGCGGTGAGTTTTATTTTGGCCCGCACGTTAGCTGGCTTTTCGCCGAGGAGACGGAGCTTATTCATCTGCACACCGCTGAGCGGGAAGATTGCCCAGAGCTGGAGATTCTGCTCAACGTATTGGTGCGCGAGAGTCTGGCCGAGCATCCCGGTGGCAGCGCCATTGTCCGAAGCCTGGGTGATACGCTGTTGGTGCTGCTTCTCCGTACGCTGCTGGGTGCAGAGGAGCCTCCGGGGGGATTGTTGCGCCTGATGGGGGATGAACGGCTGATGCCCGCGGTGCTTGCCGTTCTTGCCTCGCCGGAACAGCCCTGGACTATGGAAAGCATGGCAGCGCGCGCCTTTTTATCGCGCGCGACTTTTGCCCGCCACTTTGCCCGAGCTTATCACCTGACGCCCCAGGCCTGGCTGACGCAACTGCGCATGGCGATGGCGGCGAGATTGCTGCATCAGGACAGACAGGCCCGGCTCGACGTGATTGCCGAGCGCTGTGGATTTCAGTCGCTGGCATCATTCTCAAAGACTTTCAAAAAGCACTATGGCCTGACCCCGGGAGAATGGCGGCGCCGGTAGACCAATCCCCAGACGTAAAAAAGGCCGCATAAGCGGCCTTTTACATTCTCAACGCAGGCTTATTTGCCTTTGTTTTCCAGGTTCTCGACCTGCGGCAGGCCGGTTGCGGAAGAGGCGGTCAGCAGACCCGCTTTCGCGTACCCGAACAGCTTCTCACGGGTATCGGTGATGTCGAGGTTACGCATGGTCAGCTGACCAATACGATCGTCTGGCGAGAACACGGACTCACCTTTCTCCATGGTCAGACGCTCAGCCTTATAGGTCAGATTGTCAGACACGGTATTCAGGATGGAGTAGTCATTGCCGCGACGCAGTTCCAGCGTCACTTCACCGGTTATTTGACTGGCGACCCAACGCTGCAGGCCGTCACGCAGCATCAGCGCCTGGGAATCGAACCAGCGGCCCTGGTACAGCAGTTTGCCCAACTGACGGCCATGAGAGTGATACTGCTCGATGGTATCTTCGTTGTGGATACCGGTCAGCAGACGCTCGTAGGCAATGTGCAGCAGCGCCATCCCCGGGGCTTCGTAGATGCCACGGCTCTTCGCTTCGATAATACGGTTTTCAATCTGGTCGCTCATGCCCAGACCATGACGGCCGCCGATGCGGTTCGCTTCCAGCATCATCTCAACGTCGTCGCTGAAGGTTTTACCGTTCAGCGCGACCGGATGTCCCTGCTCAAAGCGCACGGTGACTTCTTCCGCTGGGATCTTCACGTTTTCGTCCCAGAACTTCACGCCCATGATTGGGTTAACGATCTTCACGCTGGAGTTCAGGAACTCAAGGTCTTTTGCCTCGTGCGTTGCGCCCAGCATGTTGGAGTCGGTGGAGTAGGCTTTTTCGACGGACATTTTGTAGTCGAAGCCGCAGGCTATCATGAATTCAGACATTTCATGACGGCCGCCGAGCTCGTCGATAAAGTCGGTATCGAGCCACGGTTTGTAAATTTGCAGTTCAGCGTTGGTCAGCAGGCCGTAACGATAGAAACGTTCAATATCGTTACCTTTATAGGTGCTGCCGTCGCCCCAGATGTTCACGCCATCTTCTTTCATGGCGGCAACCAGCATAGTACCGGTTACGGCGCGGCCCAGCGGGGTGGTGTTAAAGTAGGTCAGGCCACCGGTAGTGTTGTGGAAGGCACCACACTGAATCGCGGCGATACCTTCAGCAACCAGTTGTTTGCGGCAGTCGATCAGGCGAGCGTTCTCTGCGCCATATTCCATAGCACGACGAGGGATCGCATCATAATCTTCTTCGTCAGGCTGGCCCAGGTTTGCAGTATATGCATAAGGGACAGCGCCTTTTTGTCGCATCCACAGCAGCGCTGCGCTGGTGTCAAGACCGCCAGAGAAGGCGATACCAATACGTTGACCTGCTGGAAGATGCTTGAGAATCGTCGTCATAAAGTAAAACCCTGCTTGATTGACTGAAGGAGAAATCGCTTTCGCTGTCAGTGAATTTTTATGCAAAATAAATGAGTTTTCATTTAATCATGTTTTGACTGGCATCGGAAGGGATTCATGCATTTTTATTCAAAAAATCCGCGCCGTCAGTGATGATCGCCGGTAATACCATACCGCGACGGCTTACGCATTTCTTCTGCATAGAATGTGAGGTTGACAAGCTGTGAGCGGGATCACTATACTAAAGGCCGATTTTACGTCCCGTCCTCGGTACCAAATCCCAGCATTATTTGCACTTTTTACTCAAAACGAGTAAAATTTGCCACGTTTCAGGCGCGGGGTGGAGCAGCCTGGTAGCTCGTCGGGCTCATAACCCGAAGGTCGTCGGTTCAAATCCGGCCCCCGCAACCACTTTCCCTTAGAGTTCATTTTCAAATATACTGTGAAGACTTAGGCCTTCGTAGCTGGATTTGAAAAAAAATTCTTTCGGAAGGTTCTCCAGGCCGCAGTTGCGGCTATAGGGTTCAGTTATCTAAAGCCCCGATTTATCGGGGTTTTTTGTTATCTGACTACAGAATAACTGGGCTTTAGGCCCTTTTTTTATGTCTTGGGGGTGGGTTTGTCCACATTAGAGCAAAAATTAACAGAGATGATTACAGCGCCGGTTGAAGCCCTAGGCTACGAACTGGTCGGCATCGAATTTATTCGTGGTCGCACATCAACACTGCGCATCTATATTGATAGTGAAGATGGCATTAATGTTGATGATTGTGCTGATGTGAGCCACCAGGTAAGTGCGGTGATGGACGTTGAAGATCCTATTACTGTGGCTTACAACCTGGAAGTTTCCTCTCCGGGCCTCGACCGTCCTATGTTCACTGCTGAACACTATGTGCGTTTCATGGGTGAAGAGGTTACGCTGGTCCTGCGTATGGCGGTTCAGAACCGTCGTAAGTGGCAGGGCATTATTAAAGCGGTAGACGGTGAGATGATCACCGTGACAGTCGACGGTAAAGATGAAGTGTTCGCGCTGAGTAACATCCAGAAGGCGAACCTGGTTCCCCACTTTTAACAGTCTGGATTGAGGTGAAAAGCCCGCGATGAACAAAGAAATTTTGGCCGTTGTTGAAGCCGTTTCCAACGAAAAATCACTGCCACGCGAGAAAATTTTTGAAGCGCTGGAAAGTGCGCTGGCTACAGCAACGAAGAAAAAATACGAACAAGAAATCGACGTTCGCGTTGAAATTGACCGTCGTAGCGGTGATTTCGACACCTTCCGTCGTTGGGTTATTGTCGAAGAAGTGACCCAGCCGACTAAAGAAATCACTCTTGAAGCGGCACGCTTCGAAGACGAAAGCCTGAACGTGGGCGAATACGTTGAAGACCAGATCGAATCTGTTACCTTCGACCGTATCACGACCCAAACTGCAAAACAGGTTATCGTACAGAAAGTACGTGAAGCTGAACGCGCAATGGTTGTTGACCAGTTCCGTGAGCATGAAGGTGAGATCATCACCGGCGTGGTTAAGAAAGTTAACCGCGACAACATCTCTCTGGATCTTGGTAACAACGCTGAAGCGGTTATCCTGCGTGAAGACATGCTGCCGCGTGAAAACTTCCGCCCAGGCGACCGTATCCGCGGTGTTCTGTACTCCGTACGTCCGGAAGCGCGCGGTGCGCAGCTCTTCGTCACCCGTTCTAAGCCAGAAATGCTGATCGAACTGTTCCGCATTGAAGTGCCAGAAATCGGTGAAGAAGTTATCGAAATCAAAGCTGCTGCTCGCGATCCGGGTTCTCGTGCCAAAATCGCTGTTAAGACCAACGACAAACGTATCGACCCAGTCGGTGCTTGCGTTGGTATGCGCGGCGCGCGCGTTCAAGCGGTCTCTACCGAGCTGGGCGGCGAACGTATCGATATCGTGCTGTGGGACGACAACCCAGCGCAGTTCGTGATCAACGCGATGGCTCCGGCTGACGTGGCATCTATTGTGGTTGACGAAGACAAGCACACCATGGATATCGCGGTTGAAGCGGGCAACCTGGCGCAGGCGATTGGCCGTAACGGTCAGAACGTCCGTCTGGCTTCTCAACTGAGCGGCTGGGAACTCAACGTTATGACCGTTGATGACCTGCAGGCGAAGCACCAGGCTGAAGCACACGCGGCTATCGATACCTTCACTAAATATCTCGATATTGATGAAGATTTCGCTACCGTGCTGGTTGAAGAAGGCTTCTCCACGCTGGAAGAACTGGCCTATGTGCCAATGAAAGAGCTGCTGGCTATTGATGGCCTGGATGAAGACACCGTTGAAGCACTGCGCGAGCGTGCTAAAAACGCACTGACCACTCTGGCACTGGCCCAGGAAGAAAGCCTCGGTGATAATAAACCGGCTGACGATCTGCTGAATCTGGAAGGATTGGATCGTGAGATGGCCTTCAAACTGGCTGCCCGTGGTGTTTGTACGCTGGAAGATCTCGCCGAACAAGGTATTGATGATCTGGTGGATATTGAAGGCTTAACCGACGAAAAAGCCGGTGAGCTGATTATGGCTGCCCGTAATATCTGCTGGTTCGGTGATGAAGCGTAATAAACTGTAGCAGGAAGGAACAGTATGACAGATGTAACCGTTAAAACGCTGGCTGCAGAAATACAGACCTCCGTGGATCGCCTGGTACAGCAATTTGCTGATGCGGGCATCCCGAAGGGTGCTGATGATTCTGTGTCCGCGCAAGAGAAGCAAACCTTACTGGCGCACCTGAACCGTGAAAATGGTTCTGCCCCAGATAAGTTGACTTTGCAGCGCAAAACGCGCAGTACTCTCAACATTCCAGGTACCGGTGGAAAAAGCAAATCGGTACAAATCGAAGTCCGCAAGACACGCACCTTTGTGAAACGCGATCCGCAAGAGGCTGAACGCCTGGCCGCGGAAGAGCAGGCGCAGCGTGAAGCGGAAGAGCAAGCCCGTCGTGAAGCTGAAGAAGCAGCTAAACGCGAGGCGCAACAAAAAGCTGAACGTGAGGCCGCAGAAAAAGCTAATCGTGAAGCCGCTGACAAAGCGAAACGTGAAGCTGCGGAAAAAGACAAAGTGAGCAATCAACAGACCGACGATATGACCAAAACTGCCCAGGCCGAAAAAGCCCGCCGTGAAAATGAAGCTGCCGAACTGAAGCGTAAAGCGGAAGAAGAAGCACGCCGCAAGCTTGAAGAAGAAGCGCGCCGCGTAGCGGAAGAAGCTCGCCGTATGGCAGAAGAAAATGAGAAGAATGGTGTGAATAACGCTGAACCTGTTGAAGATACCAGCGATTATCACGTCACGACTTCTACCCATGCTCGCCAGGCTGAAGACGAAAACGACCGCGAAGTTGAAGGTGGTCGTGGCCGTGCGCGTACTGCATCTAAAGCAGCGCGTCCTCAGAAGAAAGGCAACAAACACGCTGAATCTAAAGCTGACCGTGAAGAAGCGCGTGCAGCGGTTCGCGGTGGTAAAGGCGGCAAACAGCGTAAAGGTTCCGCGCTGCAGCAGGGCTTCCAGAAGCCAGCTCAGGCCGTTAACCGTGACGTTGTGATTGGCGAAACCATCACCGTTGGCGAACTGGCTAACAAGATGGCGGTGAAAGGCTCTCAGGTCATCAAAGCGATGATGAAGCTGGGCGCAATGGCCACCATCAACCAGATCATCGACCAGGAAACCGCACAGCTGGTTGCCGAAGAGATGGGCCACAAAGTTATCCTGCGTCGTGAAAACGAGCTGGAAGAAGCGGTAATGAGCGACCGTGACACCGGTGCTGCGGCTGAACCTCGCGCACCAGTTGTGACCATCATGGGTCACGTTGACCACGGTAAAACCTCTCTGCTGGACTACATTCGTTCTACGAAAGTGGCCTCTGGCGAAGCGGGCGGCATTACTCAGCACATCGGTGCTTATCACGTTGAAACTGAAAACGGGATGATCACCTTCCTGGATACCCCAGGCCACGCCGCGTTTACCTCCATGCGTGCTCGTGGTGCTCAGGCAACGGATATCGTTGTTCTGGTTGTTGCAGCAGACGACGGCGTGATGCCGCAGACCATCGAAGCAATCCAGCACGCGAAAGCGGCGCAGGTGCCTCTGGTTGTTGCTGTGAACAAAATCGATAAGCCAGAAGCCGATATGGACCGCGTTAAGAACGAACTGTCTCAGTACGGCGTTATGCCGGAAGAGTGGGGCGGCGAATCGCAGTTCATCCCTGTATCTGCAAAAGCGGGTACCGGTATCGACGACCTGCTGAACGCTATCCTGCTGCAGGCTGAAGTTCTGGAGCTGAAAGCGGTTCGTAAAGGTATGGCGAGCGGCGCGGTTATCGAATCCTTCCTGGATAAAGGTCGTGGCCCAGTCGCTACCGTCCTGGTTCGCGAAGGTACCCTGAACAAGGGCGATATCGTACTGTGTGGCTTCGAATACGGTCGCGTTCGTGCGATGCGTAACGAACTGGGTCAGGAAGTGCTGGAAGCGGGTCCGTCCATTCCAGTGGAAATCCTGGGTCTGTCCGGTGTTCCGGCTGCCGGTGACGAAGTGACCGTCGTTCGTGACGAGAAGAAAGCGCGTGAAGTTGCTCTGTACCGTCAGGGTAAATTCCGTGAAGTTAAACTGGCTCGTCAGCAGAAATCTAAACTCGAGAACATGTTCGCCAACATGACCGAAGGCGAAGTTCACGAAGTGAACATCGTACTGAAGGCCGACGTACAGGGTTCTGTGGAAGCGATCTCCGACTCCTTGCTGAAACTGTCTACCGACGAAGTGAAAGTGAAGATCATCGGTTCTGGCGTAGGTGGTATCACCGAAACCGACGCGACCCTGGCTGC
>NZ_CABTJS010000017.1:0-4354 GCF_902485085.1 uncultured Kluyvera sp. | reverse complement strand
TGATACCTTCAATTTTGATATCCATCTGCAGTGCAGAGATACCGTCGCGGGAACCCGCCACTTTGAAGTCCATATCGCCCAGGTGGTCTTCGTCGCCCAGGATGTCAGACAGAACAACAAAGTTGTCGCCTTCTTTCACCAGACCCATCGCGATACCCGCAACGGCAGCTTTGATTGGCACGCCTGCGTCCATCAGCGCCAGGGAAGCACCACAAACGGAAGCCATGGAAGAAGAACCGTTAGATTCAGTGATTTCAGAAACCACACGAACGGTGTACGGGAATTTGTCCAGCTCTGGCATTACTGCCAGCACGCCGCGTTTCGCCAGGCGACCGTGACCAATTTCACGACGCTTAGGAGAACCGACCATGCCAGTTTCGCCTACGCAGTACGGAGGGAAGTTATAGTGGAACAGGAAGTTGTCAGTACGCTCGCCCATCAGTTCGTCGAGGTTCTGTGCATCACGGGTGGTGCCCAGGGTCGCAGTAACCAGTGCCTGAGTTTCGCCACGGGTGAACAGCGCGGAACCGTGAGTACGTGGCAGAACGCCAGTACGTACGTCCAGACCACGGATCATGTCTTTTTCGCGGCCATCGATACGCGGCTCGCCTGCCAGTACGCGGCTACGAACAACGTTTTTCTCGATAGCGTGCAGGATTTCACCCAGTTCGTTAGCGTCCAGGGTTTCGTCTTCTGCAGTCAGCTGAGCGATAACTTCAGATTTGATCACGTCAACCTGAGCATAACGCTCCTGTTTGTCGGTGATGCGGTAAGCGTCGCTCAGGCGAGATTCTGCCAGCGCAGCAACGCGCGCGTTCAGCGCTTCGTTGACGGCTTCTGGCTGCCAATCCCAACGTGGTTTGCCGGCTTCTTTAACCAGCTCGTTGATTTCTTTGATAACAACCTGCTGCTGCTCGTGACCGAATACTACGGCGCCCAGCATCTGGTCTTCGCTCAGCAGTTCTGCTTCGGATTCAACCATCAGTACAGCAGCTTCGGTACCGGCAACAACCAGGTCCAGCTTGCTTTCTTTCAGCTCGTCCTGAGTCGGGTTCAGCACGTACTGGTCATTGATGTAACCCACGCGAGCAGAACCGATTGGACCGTTGAACGGAATACCGGACAGGGACAGGGCAGCAGATGCGCCAATCATAGCAACGATGTCTGGGTTAACCTGTGGGTTAACGGAAACCACGGTCGCGATAACCTGAACTTCGTTAACGAAGCCTTCTGGGAACAGCGGGCGAACCGGGCGGTCAATCAGACGCGCGATCAGGGTTTCGCCTTCGCTTGGGCGGCCTTCACGACGGAAGAAGCTACCTGGAATACGACCAGCAGCGTAGGTACGCTCCTGATAGTTAACGGTCAGCGGGAAGAAGTCCTGGCCTGGTTTCGCTTTTTTCTGACCGACAACGGTAACGAATACCGCAGTGTCATCCATGCTAACCATAACAGCGGCAGTTGCCTGACGCGCCATCATGCCGGTTTCCAGCGTTACGGTGTGTTGGCCGTACTGGAACTTACGAACGATCGGATTAAGCAAAATTCTATCCTTTCTTATTAAATGGCGGCACACCCTCTGGCGTACCGACCGATGAAACCGATCTTCTTTGCATCCTCGCGACTAATGACAACCCTAACCCGATGCGGGTAAAGCCTCTCATTAGCCGCGCGAACCTCTGCAACGAAGAATATGCACAACAACAATACATTATACCCGTTATCTTTCAAAATACTGCTGTGTCGGTAATTTCAGCTCAATTTTGTCTAAACAAGACGTAGACAGGGAGGATTACCGGGGCACAAACAGCGTTTCTACGGGCACTCTGTTCTCTTAAATTGGCGTTGTCTGGTGGAAAAAAGGGGCCATAAAGGCCCCTCTTTCTGAAACTCGCTAGAATTAGCGACGCAGACCCAGACGCTCGATCAGCGCGGTGTAGCGTGCAACATCTTTACGTTTCAGGTAGTCGAGCAGTTTACGACGCTGAGAAACCATGCGCAGCAGACCACGACGGCTGTGGTGATCTTTTTTGTGCTCTGCAAAGTGACCCTGCAGGTGGTTGATCTGTGCAGTCAGCAGTGCAACCTGAACTTCGGTAGAACCACTGTCGTTAGCGCCACGACCGAACTCAGAAACGATTTGTGCTTTAGCTTCAACGCTTAGAGACATTTTGAACTCCAAATTTAAAAGAAAGAAAGGGTGCCGATCTCTAATTCAGCAACCCCTGATGTAACGCTTGCCAATTGTTAAACAATTAAGCAGGCGTTAAGCCGCGATATTCTACTCGCAGCGCTCTGTTATCGCAAGCCACACAATCTGACTTACTCGGTGTATTCGACCACCAGACGGCGTGGTGCCACGCGGCCTTCGTCGTCGATTTCACCCATGCCAAGAAATTTGCCTTCTTCACCTTCCGTCACGCGTACCAGACCTTCCAGAGGCGCGCCTGACGTCCGCACCGGGTTACCATTTTTAAAGTAGACCGATGAGGTTAAAGGAATATTGACTATCGGATAGTCTGAAGCCGGACTGTCCATTGGCATTAATAGCGGATCGAGCAGTTCCGCTGCCGGAACGCCCTGCTGCTCAGCCTGTTCGACCAGGGCATGCAGTTGCTCCAGCGTAACCATACGGTCGACCGGGTATTTGCTGACCGCCAGACGACGCAGGAAAATCACGTGCGCGCCGCAGCCGAGCTTTTCACCCAGATCGTCGATAATGGTACGAATATAGGTGCCTTTCGAGCAGTGAATCTCCAGCTCCAGTTCGTTACCTTCGTGGCGGATAAACAGCAGCTCATAGACGGTAATCGGGCGGGCTTCACGCGGTACGTCGATGCCCTGACGTGCATATTCGTAAAGCTTTTTACCCTGGTACTTCAGCGCCGAGTACATGGATGGCACCTGCTGGGTGTCTCCACGGAAGCTCTCCAGCGCCTCAGCCAGCTGTGCATCGCTGAAGGTCACCGGACGTTCTTCCACGATCTGACCATCGGCATCCGAGGTATCGGTGCGCTGACCCAGGCGGGCAATCACACGATAACGCTTGTCGGAGTCCAGAAGATACTGAGAAAACTTGGTGGCTTCACCGAGGCAAATCGGCAACATGCCGGTAGCCAGCGGGTCTAGCGCGCCGGTATGCCCGGCGCGGTTGGCGTTATAAATACGCTTTACCTTCTGCAGCACATCATTGCTGGACGCGCCTTGCGGTTTGTCCAGCAACAATACGCCGTGAATATCACGGCCGCGACGACGAGGACGACTCATCAGTCCTCCTTGCTGTCGTCCGCTGGGTTCACACGACGTTCGTCGTCATGCTTCACCACGCTGGTCACCAGGTTAGACATGCGCATACCTTCAACCAGCGAGTTGTCGTAGAAGAAGGTCAGTTCCGGCACGATACGCAGGCGCATCGCTTTCCCCAGCAGGGAGCGGATAAAGCCAGAGGCTTCCTGCAGCGCTTTGATGCCGGCTTTAATCGCCGCTTCATCTTTGTCGTTGAGGAAGGTGACAAACACTTTGGCATAGGCCAGGTCACGAGACATTTCGACACCGGAAACGGTGGTCATCATGCCCAGACGAGGATCTTTAATTTCGCGCTGCAGGATGATTGCGATCTCTTTTTGCATCTCCTGGGCCACGCGCTGCGGGCGACCAAATTCTTTCGCCATAATAAATTCTCCAGACAAAAAAGGGGCTATCAGCCCCTTTTGAAATAATTGCCGGGTTGCACGAGGCTTTCCCGGCCTACAATCGACAATCTTAACGAAGATTAAGCGATGGTACGTTGGATCTCGATGATTTCGAACACTTCGATCATATCGCCAACGCGAACGTCGTTGTAGTTCTTAACGCCGATACCACATTCCATGCCGTTACGGACTTCGTTAACGTCATCTTTGAAGCGGCGCAGGGATTCCAGCTCGCCTTCATAGATAACCACGTTGTCGCGCAGAACGCGGATTGGGTTGTGACGCTTGATGGTACCTTCGGTAACCATACAGCCCGCGATCGCACCAAATTTCGGTGATTTGAACACGTCACGTACTTCAGCCAGACCAATGATCTGCTGTTTCAGTTCCGGAGACAGCATGCCGCTCATTGCCGCTTTCACTTCGTCGATCAGGTTATAGATGACGGAGTAGTAGCGCAGATCCAGGCTTTCTGACTCGATAACTTTACGTGCAGAGGCATCAGCACGTACGTTGAAGCCAACCAGGATAGCGTTAGATGCTGCAGCCAGGGTCGCGTCGGTTTCGGTGATACCACCTACGCCAGAACCGATGATCTTCACTTTCACTTCGTCGGTAGACAGTTTCAGCAAGGAGTCGGAGATCGCTTCCACAGAACCCTG
>NZ_CABTJS010000016.1:0-58836 GCF_902485085.1 uncultured Kluyvera sp. | reverse complement strand
TTTGGCGGAAGCGTAGAGATTCGAACTCTAGAACCCTTTCGGGTCGCCGGTTTTCAAGACCGGTGCCTTCAACCGCTCGGCCACGCTTCCAATGAGGCGCACTATAAACATCCCGAACGGACCTGTAAAGCACCAAAACGTTCGTTTGCCTGAAAAACAGCCAAAATGTTGTTATTCGCCTGAAAAAACAACAAAATGGCTATTTTTACGACGCTTTATTCCTCAAATTTCCACTTAATGCTTCTTGATGTAGATATCTTTCGTGGAGAAATTCCCCAGGCGATCCGGCGCAAATCCGCCCACCCACGGTTTTACCAGGTGCGTGCGTACGTAGTGATAGACAGGAATAGCCGGTACATCGCGCGCCAACAGGTCTTCGGCCTTCTGATAATCGCGCGCACGCTGAGCGACATCCTGCGTCTTCGCCGCATCGCGCAGCGCCTCGTCATAGTCCGGATTGCTGTACTTCGCCGTATTCTCGCTGTCGCCGGTACGGAAGGTGTTGAGGAACGTCGAGGCGTCATCATAGTCCGCAATCCAGGCGTAGCGCACGACGTCAAAGTTGCCGGTATGCATCGCATCCAGCATGGTCTTCCACTCCTGGTTTTGCAACTTGGCTTCAACGCCGAGATTTTTCTTCCACATTGAAGCTGCCGCTATCGCGATGCGCTGGTGGGATTCCGACGTGTTGTACAGCAGGTTGAACGACAGCGGGTGCGCATCATTAAATCCAGCTTCCGCCAGCAGCTTTTTCGCCTCAGCCATACGCTTATCACGCGGCCAGGAGGCGTAATCAGGCCCGTGCAGCTTCACGCCGCCAATATCCGGCTGGCTAATCACCCATGCCGGGCTTTGCCCCTGCCCTAACACTTTGTCGGCAATAATGTCTTTATCCAGCGCCATATTCAGCGCGCGACGCACACGGGCATCGTTAAACGGTGGTTTAGTGGTGTTGAACTCATAGTAATAGGTCGCCAACTGCGGCTTAACGTCCACCTGATCGCCGAGCGTCTTTTTCAACTGACTGAACTGGTTAATCGGTAAGGTGTAGACGATATCGACTTCACCCGCTTTATAGCGGTTCACATCAGAGGCTTCAGAGCGAATAGGCAGGTAGGTTACTTTATTGACCACAGTCTTCGCGTTGTCCCAGTAACGTGGGTTTCGCTCGGCCACAATGCGCTCGTTAACCACCCACTGCGACAGTGTGTAGGCACCGCTGCTAACAAAGTGCTCCGGCTTCACCCATTTATCACCAAACTGGCCGATCAGCACTTTATCCAGCGGCACCATTGACGGGTGCGCCAGCATGGCGAGGAAGGCGGAGTTGGGCTGCGTCAGGGTAACTTCGACCGTGGTGTCATTCAGCGCCTTCACGCCGAGGGTATCCGGGGCCTTCTTACCTAAGGCGATATCCGCCGCGTTCACTATATGCATATTGCCTGGGTAACTGGCGTAAGGCGATGCGGTGGTTGGCGTGACCAGACGCTGCCAGCTCCAGACCACATCTTGTGCGGTAATCGCTGAACCATCAGACCAGGTAATGCCTGGGCGCAGATGGAACGTCCAGACGGTATTGTCCTTATTGTCCCAGGATTCCGCCAGCCGCGGCTCAATGCTACCGTCGGGCTTCACCGCCACCAGCCCATCAAACATATCGTTGAGGATGTTGAACTCAACATCACTCTCAACTTTATGCGGATCAAGCGAGGCAGGTTCATTGCCGTTGCCGCGTACCAGCTCCTGTTTATCGGCAAGCACGGTACCTTCCGGCACGTTTGCCGCCTGAACGGTTGCGGTTATACCTAGCGCCAATAGCGCGATCGTGACGTTGTTATAGTGTTTTAATTTCATTTCCATTGCCTTGTTGTTATAACCCTCTTCACTGTTAGCATGAAGCCGCAACAACGCAAATGCTTTCAACAACCTATAAGAGTTTGATCTCGATCTTCGTGATTTTATTAATGGAATTTGTGACCCACCAGTAATACCCTGATTCGACAGAGTAAAGATGGGTAAAATCATTAGGGAATAAAGAAGAGATTTTTTATTCTGTCTCACTAATAACATCTGTCATATAAAGGGTGACTTATGGATCGCATAATTACTTCATCGCGTGACCGCTCATCGCTGCTGAGCACACACAAAGTTCTGCGTAACACCTATTTTCTGCTGAGCCTGACGCTGGCGTTTTCCGCCATTACTGCGACCGCCAGCACCGTGCTGATGCTGCCGTCTCCGGGCCTTATTCTGACGCTGGTTGGCATGTATGGTTTAATGTTCCTGACCTATAAAACGGCGGATAAGCCGGTCGGTATTCTGTCGGCCTTCGCCTTTACGGGCTTCCTGGGTTACATCCTGGGGCCGATTCTGAACGCCTATCTGTCTGCGGGCATGGGCGACGTTATCGGTATGGCGCTGGGCGGTACCGCGCTGGTGTTCTTCAGCTGCTCGGCCTACGTGCTGACAACCCGTAAGGACATGTCCTTCCTCGGCGGTATGCTGATGGCCGGTATCGTGGTGGTGCTGATTGGTATGGTGGCGAACATCTTCCTGCAGCTGCCTGCCCTGCACCTGGCAATTAGCGCGGTGTTTATCCTGATCTCCTCCGGGGCCATCCTGTATGAGACCAGCAACATCATCCGCGGCGGTGAGACCAACTACATCCGTGCTACCGTTAGCCTGTATGTCTCGCTGTACAACATCTTCGTCAGCCTGCTGAGCATTCTGGGCTTCGCAAGCCGCGATTAATCCCAGCTCAACGGACCCAAGGCCTCGCTTATGCGGGGCCTTTTTATTTGCTACACTTGCCGCCATCTGTTTGTTACGTGAAATATTATGCTTATCTACGAAAACACTGAAATCGAGACCGATAGCGAAGGCTATCTTAAAGACACTACGCTGTGGAGCGAAGGACTAGCGGCGGCGATTGCCGCCAATGAAGGTATTGAACTGAGCCCTGAACATTGGGAAGTCGTACGCTTTGTGCGTGAGTTTTATCTGGAGTTCAACACCTCTCCGGCAATTCGTATGCTGGTCAAAGCGATGGCGAATACCTTCGACGAAGAGAAAGGCAACAGCCGCTACCTGTATCGCCTGTTCCCGAAAGGCCCGGCCAAACAGGCCACCAAAATCGCGGGCCTGCCTAAGCCAGTGAAGTGCATCTAATAGCGAATACTGAAGTTGCTCCACGCTTTTTCGGGTTGATGGGGTTCCGCCAGAACTTTATCAACCCGGGCGCTGCGCGGCCCGCCCGCTTTCAACCACGCCAATAGCTTCTCGACCTGCTCTTCGCTGCCGCAGGCGACAACCTCCACGCTGCCATCATCCAGATTCAGCGCGTAGCCTCGCAGGCCCAGACGCACGGCCTCCTGCTGGGTAAAAAAGCGAAAACCGACGCCCTGTACCTGGCCGTAAACCCAACAAATTACGCATTTATCCATGCGGCTTTCCTCCGGTATAGTTCAGACGATTTATTCCACTTTAGCGTCAATTGGCCTGACATTCTTCCGCTGTTCGTTGCATTTATGCAGGGAAGTCAGGAAAATGCAGCCTGATCCCTTCCTATATAGTCAGATAAAAAAACTATGAGTGTACGTTTAGTGTTAGCCAAAGGGCGCGAAAAATCATTGCTGCGCCGTCATCCCTGGGTCTTTTCCGGTGCGGTTGCGCGCATGGAAGGCAAAGCCAGCCTCGGCGAGACCATTGATATTGTCGACCATCAGGGGAAATGGTTAGCCCGCGGCGCATATTCTCCAGCTTCGCAAATCCGCGCTCGCGTGTGGACGTTCGATGCCAAGGAAACCATCGATATCGACTTTTTCGTGCGTCGCCTGCAGCAAGCACAAACCTGGCGCGACTGGCTGGCGCAGAAAGACGGGCTGGACAGCTATCGTCTGATCGCCGGCGAGTCTGACGGCCTGCCTGGCGTCACCATCGACCGCTTTGGCTCCTTCCTGGTGCTACAGTTGCTGAGCGCCGGTGCGGAATACCAGCGTGCAGCGCTGATTAGCGCACTGCAAACGCTGTACCCGCAATGTGCGATTTACGATCGTAGCGACGTTGCCGTGCGTAAAAAAGAAGGTATGGAACTGACTCAAGGGCCAGTCACCGGCGAACTGCCACCTGCCCTGCTGCCTATTGAAGAACATGGCATGAAGCTGTTGGTAGATATTCGGGGTGGCCATAAAACCGGCTATTACCTTGACCAGCGCGACAGCCGTCTGGCGACTCGTCGCTACGTGGCGGATAAACGCGTTCTGAACTGCTTCTCCTACACCGGAGGCTTTGCGGTCTCTGCGCTGATGGGCGGATGCAGCCAGGTCACCAGCGTAGATACTTCCCAGGAAGCGCTGGACGTGGCACGTCAAAACGTCGAGCTGAACAAACTGGATCTGAGCAAAGCCGAATTCGTTCGCGACGATGTCTTCAAACTGCTGCGTAAATATCGCGACCAGGGCGAGAAGTTCGATGTGATCGTTATGGACCCACCGAAATTTGTGGAAAATAAAAGCCAGCTGATGGGTGCCTGCCGCGGCTATAAAGACATCAACATGCTGGCTATTCAGCTGCTGAACCCGGGCGGTGTGCTGCTGACCTTCTCCTGCTCCGGCCTGATGACCTCAGATTTGTTCCAGAAAATCATTGCTGATGCCGCAGTAGATGCTGGTCGTGATGTACAATTTATAGAGCAGTTCCGTCAGGCAGCCGATCACCCGGTGATTGCAACCTACCCGGAAGGACTGTACCTGAAAGGATTTGCCTGCCGCATCATGTAACTTGAAAAGCGAAATGGTGTCTATATATGTAGAGATACAGAGATAACGCCATTTCCCGGGAGGTGAGTATGATGATTACCAGCAAATTCGGTATTGGCCAGCAGGTGCGTCACTCCCTGCTGGGCTACCTGGGCGTGGTGGTAGATATCGACCCGGTTTACTCGCTTGACGATCCTGATCCCGACGATCTTGCGGCCAACGATGAGCTTCGCGCGTTGCCCTGGTATCACGTGGTGATGGAAGATGACGATGGTCAGCCGGTACATACCTATCTGGCCGAAGCCCAGTTGAGCAGCGAACCGCGCGAAGATCACCCAGAGCAACCTACGATGGATGAACTGGCGCGTACCATCCGCCGACAGCTACAGGCACCGCGGCTGCGTAACTAACCGCCGCGTTAATGCTAAAACCCCGCACTGCGGGGTTTTTTATTATGAAGTACAGATAACATTCCGTAGCCCGGCCAAGCGAAGCGACGCCGGGAATGCCCTCGCGTGACTCTGATTATTTTGCCAGCCCTAAACGCGGGATCTCAATCGCTGGGCAGCGATCCATCACCACTTGCAGACCCGCATTGCGCGCCAGCACTGCCGCCTGCTCGTTAATCACTCCAAGCTGCATCCACAGCGTTTTAGCGCCAATCGCGATAGCGTCTTGTGCCACACCCCACGCCGCTTCAGAGTTGCGGAAGACATCAACCATATCGACCTTTTCCGGCACATCGGCAAGCGTGGCATAGCCTTTCTGGCCCAGCAACGTGCCGCCAGCTACCTTCGGTGACACTGGGATCACGCGATAGCCTTGATCCAGCAGATATTTCATGACCCGATAGCTTGGGCGGTCAGGTTTATCGCTTGCCCCCACCAGCGCAATGGTGTGGGTAGTGGTCAAAATGTTGGCAATATCATGTTCTGTCATCATTATCCTCCTGGCTAATCGTTTAAGTGTACGCGAGCACGCCGATGTCGCGCGTCAAATTTTTGCTAATCAGAGCTTGCAGGCTGATTCGCTTGCAGTAATCTGTCTGGATTACACATATAGGGAATGGTTTATGGAACTCACCACTCGCACCTTACCGGCGCGTAAACACATTGCGCTGGTTGCGCACGACCACTGCAAAGATATGCTAATGAAATGGGTAGAGCGCCACCGGGATTGTCTGGCGCAGCATACGCTGTCGGCCACCGGCACCACCGGTAACCTGGTGCAACGCGCCACCGGCCTGGAAGTGAAAGCTATGCTGAGCGGCCCGATGGGCGGCGATCAACAAGTAGGCGCGCTGATTTCAGAAGGTAAAATCGACGTCCTGATCTTCTTCTGGGATCCGCTTAACGCCGTCCCACACGACCCTGACGTCAAGGCGCTGCTCCGTCTGGCAACCGTCTGGAATATCCCGGTTGCTACCAACGCCTCCACCGCTGATTTTATTATCCAGTCACCGAACTTCAGCGAGCCGGTCGATATCCTGATTCCGGACTACCAACGCTACCTCGCTGAGCGCTTGAAATAAGCGCCAGAAGCAAGCCGGAGTCATGACTCCGGCTTATCTTAAGGTTTTCGCGCCACCGGCACTGACAGCTGCTTCAAAATATCCACAAACGGCGACGGCTGTTGCTGATTAAACAGCAGCCAGACACGTAAACGCGCGCGAGTAATGGCCACGTACAGTAAACGTCTCTCCTCGGCATCCGGGAAATCTTCCGGCGCAGGCAGCAGCGCCTGTTCCATAATCGACTCGCGTGCAGGCGCCGGGAAACCGTCAAACCCTTCTTTAAGCCCCAGCACGATGACGTAGTCCGCCTGTTGGCCTTTGCTGGCATGAACGGTCATAAAATCGATATTGAGCTTAGGCCAGCGCGTAGCGGCCTTATCAAGCGCGGCAGGCTTCAGATGATGGTAACGCGCCAGCACCAGGATTCGTTGATCCTCAGTGGCGTAACCGCTGAGCTTATCAAACAGCGCATCAAGCTTGTCATCCTCCAGCAGCGTCACAGCATGTTTATCGCCCGCGGTCAGGCTATTGAGTGGTTTACTGAGCTGGTGCGGATTTTGCTGAATAAACCGATTGGCTATCTCGCCAATACGGCTATTAAAGCGGTAGGTGGTATCCAGTGCGCAGTTATCGCCTTCACCAAAATAGTGGTTAAACGCGGTGGTCAGCGAAAGCTGCGCACCGCTGAAGCGATAGATGGCCTGCCAGTCATCGCCCACGGCATAGAGCGAGGTTTGTGAGTTCTGCTTACGCAGCGCCGCCAGCAGCGCGGCTCGCTGTGGAGAGATATCCTGAAATTCATCCACCAGAATATGTTTCCACGGGCTGACAAAGCGACCTTTTTCCAGAATATTGATGGCCTGATGGATAAGCCCGGAAAAGTCGACGGCGTTTTCGTCTTTGAGCGCCGTTTTCCACGCCTTCAGCAGCGGCGCCATCAGCTTCACGCGTTTACCAAACAGGTCGCGTACCTCTTCCGGCGCACCGGCAATCATCTCTGCCTGTGAACCGCCGTGCATACGCATCAGGCTTACCCAGCGATCGAGTCTGCTCCCCATGCGTTTAATGAGTTTTTCATCTTCCCAGAAATTATCTTCGGCGACGTCCCAACCCATCTCATCCTGCAGCCACAAACGCCAGCCTTTAGCCTGCGCCTTTTTCTCCCGACACTGCTGCTGCCAGCATTGGGTAAATAGCGCGTAGCGGGCAGAGGAATCGTTCTCCAGCTTGCTAACAACCGGAACTTTTTTGCTACCCTGCTGAATAATGTGCAGCGCCAGGGCGTGGAAAGTACGCGCGGTAATGGCGTCCGTATGCAGCCGCGTTTGCAGGCGCTCATCCATTTCCTGCGCGGCTTTTTTACCAAAGGCCAGCAGAAGGATTTGCTCCGCCGACGCTTCACCCCGCGCAAGCAGCCAACCCGCCCGCGCCACCAGCACGGACGTTTTTCCGCTGCCAGCCCCGGCCAGCACCAGCAGCGAACGTTCACCATTCACCACCGCTCGTGCCTGAGAAGTATTAAGTGGCGATGACTCAATCTGTTCGAAAAATTCAGCGTACTTTTCCAGCATCGCTTCGGTGTATCGCTGATTATGCTGCGCACGACCGTTTTCTTTATCGGTCAGCCATGCCTGACATTGACGCCAGGCATCACAGCAGTTATCAAATGCTTCAAGACGTTCGGTCGGTAACGGTAGCCCTTCCAGCGCCGTGACCACCTGCTGGCGTATTTTTTGCGCCTGTTGGCGGGTGAGCCATTGGGTTTCTGCGCTGCTGCCTGCAATTACCGCTAGCTGCTTTTCGAGAAGTTCAGCGGCAATCGCGCTCATTTCTTCGCCCCATTGCTGCCAGAGCCCCAGCAAATGGCGGTGGAAGCGCTGCGTTTCTCCCCATTCGGTTCCGTGCAGGCGTACGACTTTATCTTCAGGCAAAACGAACTCCAGCTCCCCCCACACCAGACCGCGTTTGCAGTTGATGGCCAGAAGCTGATTGAAAGGAATGAGATACTCATGCTGAGGACCGGAGACCCTGACGCCGGCGTTGAGGATCTCAACCCGGTCATAAGGATGCTGCGCCATGCGCTTGCCCAGCGTTGTTGATTTTAATTCCATGTCGTGTCGAATCCTGACTTTTTCGATACCTCACAGTGTAACCGCCAGAGAATAGGTGCTCCAGCGTAAAAAAACGTTACAATCATCAGGTCTTATTATTCACAGTGCTACACAGAGGGTTTATGCGTACAGTTCTGAATATTTTGAATTTTGTGTTAGGTGGATTTCTGACAACGCTAGGCTGGCTGCTTGCAACGCTGGTCAGTATCATTTTGATTATTACCTTACCGCTCACTCGCTCCTGCTGGGAAATCACCAAACTCTCACTGCTGCCCTACGGTAATGAGGCCGTTCATGTTGATGAACTGGAGCCAGGAACAAAAAGCAGCGTGATGAATGCGGGCGGAACCGTGCTTAATATTGTCTGGTTCGTACTGTTCGGCTGGTGGCTGTGTCTGACTCATATTCTCGCCGGGATTGCGCAGTGCGTGACGATCATTGGTATTCCTGTTGGCATCGCTAACTTTAAAATTGCCGCCATCGCACTCTGGCCGGTTGGCCGTCGTGTGGTTCCCGTGGAAGTAGCGCGCGCGGCTCGCGAAGCAAATGCACGCCGCCGTTTTCAGTAATCAGGACGAATACACGCTATGCTAAGCCCTTTGCTTCGCCGCTATACATGGAACAGTACCTGGCTTTATAACGCCAGAATCTTTATTGCGCTTATCGGTACTACCGCCCTGCCCTGGTGGCTGGGCGATGCTAAGCTCACCATTCCGCTCACCCTGGGCGTGGTCGCCGCGGCGTTGACCGACCTCGACGATCGACTCACCGGACGGTTACGCAACCTGGTTATCACGCTTATCTGTTTCTTCATTGCCTCGGCATCAGTGGAGTTGCTGTTTCCGTGGCCATGGCTGTTTGCGCTGGGTTTAACGATTTCGACGATCGGGTTTATCCTGCTCGGCGGCCTTGGTCAGCGCTACGCCACCATCGCATTTGGTGCGCTGCTTATTGCTATTTATACCATGCTGGGGGTATCGCTTTACGCACACTGGTATCAACAACCGCTGCTGCTGATTGCCGGTGCCGTCTGGTATAACCTACTGACTCTGACCGGGCACCTCATCTTCCCTATCCGTCCACTGCAGGATAACCTCGCCCGTAGCTACGAACAGCTTTCTCGTTATCTCGAGTTGAAATCCCGATTGTTTGACCCGGACCTCGATGACGAAGACCAGGCGCCACTTTATGAGCTGGCATTGGCAAATGGGCAACTGATGGCAACGCTTAACCAAACCAAAGTGTCGCTATTAACGCGTTTGCGCGGCGACCGGGGCCAGCGGAGTACCCGAAGAACGTTACATTACTATTTCGTCGCCCAGGATATTCACGAACGAGCCAGTTCATCGCATATCCAGTACCAGGCGCTGCGCGATAACTTCCGCTACAGCGATGTCATGTTTCGCTTCCAGCGCCTGCTCTCTATGCAGTCCATCGCCTGTCAGGATCTGGCAAAATCAATATTGCTCCGTACCCCCTATCAGCACGATGCGCGGTTTGAGCGCGCATTCTCCCACCTCGATGCTGCGTTAGACCGCGTACGCGCCAGTGGTGCCGCGCCAGAACAGATGAAAGCACTTGGTTTTTTACTGAACAATTTGCGCGCTATTGACGCCCAGCTTGCGACTATCGAGTCCGAGCAACTGCAATCACAGGCGCAAAGCGAGACGGAAACCTTGCTCGCAGACGATAGCCTGCATGGTTTTGCCGATATTCAGTCGCGTCTGAGTCGTAATATGTCACCGGAGTCGGCGCTTTTTCGCCATGCGGTGCGTATGTCATTGGTACTCTGCGCAGGTTACGCATTCATTCAGTTTACCGGTTTGCAACACGGCTACTGGATCCTGCTCACCAGCCTGTTTGTCTGTCAGCCCAACTATAACGCCACCCGTCACCGCCTGGCGCTGCGTATCATCGGTACGCTGGTCGGCGTGGCCCTAGGTCTGCCGATTTTGTGGCTGGTCCCTTCGCTTGAGGGACAATTGGCACTGATTGTCATCACCGGGGTTCTCTTCTTCGCTTTTCGCAACGTTCAATACGCGCACGCGACGATGTTTATCACGCTGCTGGTTCTGCTGTGCTTTAACCTGCTTGGTGAGGGCTTCGAAGTAGCATTGCCGCGTGTGGTGGATACGCTGATTGGATGCGGTATTGCCTGGGTTGCCGTCAGTTTTATCTGGCCTGACTGGAAATTCCGCAATCTGCCTCGCGTGCTGGAGCGCGCAGTTGACGCAAACTGCCGCTACCTGGACGCAATTCTGGAACAGTATCACCAGGGGCGCGATAACCGTCTGGCCTATCGAATTGCACGTCGTGATGCGCATAACCGGGATGCAGAGCTCGCCTCAGTGGTCTCAAACATGTCGACGGAACCTAAGGTCACCCCGGAAATGCGAGAAACTGCGTTTCGGCTGCTCTGCCTCAACCACACCCTGACCAGCTATATTTCCGCTTTAGGTGCCCATCGGGAAAAACTGGCTACAGCAGAAATACTGGCTCTTCTGGACGATGCGGTGTGCTATGTCGATGATGCGCTACACCACCAGCCTTCTGATGAGGAACGGGTGCAGCAAGCTTTATCTAACTTAGCCGCACGAATCCAACATCTCGAACCTCGCCCGGACAGCAAAGAGCCATTGGTCTTACAACAAATTGGCCTGATGATTTCGTTGCTACCTGAAATCTGTCGTTTGCAAAAACAGGTTATGGCCTGACCCCCTCCGTTTTCACGTGGGCTAATGCCCATTCCTGTAGCTCCTGGCGCCGTTGCGCCGGGAGCGCGGCTGAGTGAACGCCCATAATCGCCCCTTCCAGAGAATACAGCACATTAATACTCAGCTGCTTACGAATCTTACGCAGCCGAATCCATGCCATTTCTGCCCCCAGATGCTGAAGCATTTGAGCATCTTTAATTCCCGCTTCACTTAACAACAGCTCCATATGAAATGAGAGATTAGGCAGATCTTTTATCCGTAATGATTTCTGTTGTTTCTTTTCTCGAAGCGCATCCTCGAGAGAAAATTTGCCAAGCTGAAGTAAGACCGGTTCGTCAGACCAGAGCCGCTCGCCAACATGGAAATACTTTAACTGCTGTGAACACCCTCGCTTACGTAATGTCAGTAATGGAGGCGAATGCTGAGCCTGATAGGTCGCACTTTCCTCGCACATCCTCAGGTAGAGTTCCCCTTCAGAGACCATTGCAAATACCGCATCATTGACGGCAAGACTATAGCCACCAAACAGCGCCCGCGACTTGATTTTGCCCAACAGCGAAAAATATTTCTGGGACTGATAAATCCGTTTATATGATATTTTCTTCATGATTAATCCTTAATAATCATGGACATGGATGCATTAAATTTGTTAATGGAAGACATAACAAGCAACATAGGCGCGTTCGTTCGACACGGCAAGGTGAATTTGCCTTTGTAGGCATTTAGAGTGCAATTTTGCGAGTTGCTTTCAGAAAATGAGGTTGATCTTTAATCTTCAGGGTAGTACTGTATATTCATACAGTAACCCACAGGGCTGGATTAACTATGTATACTTCTGGTGTTGTAAATCATTCTTCTGCTGCGGTCTCGACTACCGCTTCCCATACTTTTACATCAGTAAAAGATTCCTCAACCGCTTTGGTTAGCGAAGTGCTTTATCGGGAAGATCAGCCGATGATGGCGCAGCTATTGCTACTGCCCCTGCTACAGCAGCTCGGTCAGCAGTCTCGCTGGCAGCTGTGGTTAACACCGCAGCAAAAGCTCAGCCGCCAGTGGGTGCAAGCATCTGGCCTACCGCTGACAAAAGTGATGCAGCTACGTCAGATGCCTCCAGGCGACATGCTCGACTCCATGGTTCGCGCATCTCGTACGGGGAATTATAGTGTGGTTATCGGCTGGTTGACGGAAGATTTATCAGCGGAAGAACATGCCCGATTACAACAGGCTGCCGAAGACGGTAACGCGATGGTGTTTATTATGCGACCAGTTCACTCTGCCTCTCGTTGTGCTGGACAATTTAATGGGCTAAAAATTCACTCAAATTTGTATCATTGAAGAAAATTAGGAATTTTCCTGGCCTTTTTTTTGCAGTTTTTTTATCTCCTCGATTTTATGAATGATTTTAGGTAGAACGCTTGTCTGGTGCGGTTCTGGGTGTTTTGCATCGTTTAAATTTTCGACACATTTGTTAAATATTGCGTATACAACTCTTTTTTTTTCATAAGCCTGACGGAGTTCACACTTGTAAGTTTCCAGCGACGTTGTAGACTTTACATCGCCAGGGGTGCTCAGCTTAACACCGCAGATATCTGCTGAGTAATTACTAAGCCACGCCCCCGGTGGAAGGATTTAACCGTGAATCTATTTAGAACTTCATGGCAAATTTTGGATGATAACGAGGCGCAAAAAATGAAAAAGACAGCTATCGCGATTGCAGTGGCACTGGCAGGTTTCGCTTCCGTAGCGCAAGCCGCTCCGCAAGACAACACCTGGTATGCGGGTGGTAAACTGGGTTGGTCCCAGTTCCATGACACCGGCTGGTACCAGAGTGACCTGAACAACAACGGTTCTACCCACAACAGCCAGCTGGGCGCAGGCGCGTTCGGTGGCTACCAGGTTAACCCGTATGTTGGTTTCGAAATGGGTTACGACTGGCTGGGCCGTATGAAATACACCGGTAGCCAGACCAATGGCGCACTGAAAGCTCAGGGCGTACAGCTGACCGCTAAACTGGGTTACCCAGTAACTGACGATCTGGATATCTACACTCGTCTGGGTGGTATGGTATGGCGTGCTGATTCCAGCAACAACCAAATCGGCGACAACCACGACACTGGCGTTTCCCCAGTATTCGCTGGCGGCGTTGAGTGGGCTGTTACTCGTGACATCGCTACCCGTCTGGAATACCAGTGGGTTAACAACATCGGCGACGCAAACAGCGTTGGCGTACGTCCAGACAACGGCATGCTGAGCGTAGGTGTTTCCTACCGTTTCGGCCAGCAGGATGCAGCAGCGCCAGTTATCGCGCCAGCTCCAGCTCCAGCTCCAGAAGTACAGACCAAACACTTCACTCTGAAGTCTGACGTTCTGTTCAACTTCAACAAAGCTACTCTGAAACCAGAAGGCAAACAGGCTCTGGATCAGATGTACACCCAGCTGAGCAACCTGGATCCTAAAGAAGGTTCCGTAGTGGTTCTGGGCTTCACCGACCGTATCGGTTCTGACGCTTACAACCAGGGTCTGTCCGAAAAACGTGCACAGTCCGTTGTTGATTACCTGGTATCTAAAGGTATCCCAGCTGACAAAATCTCCGCACGTGGCATGGGCAAATCTAACCCAGTTACTGGCAACACCTGTGACGGCGTGAAAGCGAAAGCTGCGCTGATCGACTGCCTGGCACCAGATCGTCGCGTAGAGATCGAAGTTAAAGGTAGCAAAGACGTTGTAACTCAGCCTCAGGCTTAAGTTCCCGTCTAATAAAAAACCCCGCGCTGCGGGGTTTTTTTTGTCCTGAATTTAATCAGACAAGCTATCGAGACACGGGTAGTGGCTACTTCTCTTTTCCCAGCATCGCCTCAAGGTCCTGCTTCAGACTAGACATCTTCGTCGCATACTTCTCTTTATTCTCAGCATCTTCGATAAGCTTAACCACTGTTTCGGACAGCGTTTTACCCCGGCGCTGAGCAAGCCCTGCTAGACGCTGCCAGACGGCAAACTCGAGATCGATAGACTTCTTGCGGGTATGCTGATGCTCGGCGTTAAAATGACGCTTACGGCGTGCACGAATCGTCTGCTTCATACGGTTTACCAGCTGCGGGTTGATGTGCTGAGCAATCCAGCCATTCACCTGAACTGGTTCATTTTCCAGTTTCAGCAAAACATCGACAGCCTCTTGTGCGGCGCTGGCTTCAATGTAGCGGGTAATGGACTCACCTTCCCGATGTTTTTTCACCAGGTATTTCCACTTCCAGCCGCTTTCAAGATTTTCCAGTTGTTGATATTTCATTGCGATCTCAGTGTGACCGTGTAACTCTTTTCAGGATAACAGTTTTTTCTCAATGTGCTGAGAAGAAATCTGCAACTGTGATATGGATAAAGCCAAGGGCCGAAGATACTCCCCTATTCTCCGTGAGCTTCCCTGCGGCATCAGGTATAATCACGCACTTTACATCTGACTAAAAATAGCGACATTGACTATAAATACTCTTTCCCGGCGCTTTCTCGCCCCCGCGACTGAAGCTTACCAGGCGCTATTTGCCCAGCCTGACTTAGCCTCAGAAAACGACGCATTATTCAGCGAACTCCAGGCCCGTTTACACTACGCGCTGGAGCAGTTTCTCCACCCACAGGGGATCTCACCCTTCTTACTGGTGAAAGCCCCAGAAGAAAAAGAGTACCTGCAACTGCTCTCGCAAACGGCCCTCTCTCTGCGCAATAGCGATGAATCTGCTCTTACGGGCGTTGATTATCAGGCTATCGGTGGCAAAGTCACGATGCAGCCAGCCAAAAGTGCAGAGGATAATTTCGCCAGTACCGGCCCCATCATTTTTGCCGACTGGGCCGAAGCTGAACAACTTTTTGGCTGTGTTCGTCAGTTTAATGGCGAAATCAGCCTGCAGCCAGGTCTGGTCCATCAGGCTAACGGCGGCATTCTCATCCTCTCTTTACGAACGCTGATGTCACAGCCACTGCTGTGGATGCGTTTAAAGAATATCGTCACGCAGCAGCGCTTTGACTGGCTCACCTTTGATGATGCGCGTCCGCTGCCGGTGAGCATCCCTTCGATGCCGTTAACGCTTAAGGTCATGCTGGTCGGTGAACGCGAATCGCTGGCTGACTTCCAGGAGATGGAGCCTGAGTTAGCGGAATCCTCACTGTACAGCGAGTTTGAAGACAGCCTGCAGCTGACAGACGAAGAAGCGCTCAGACAGTGGTGTCAGTGGGTATCAAGCGTAGCCCGTGAGAAATCCCTGCCGATGCTTGCCGCTGATGCCTGGCCGCTCCTGATGCAGGAAGGCGCACGTTACAGCGGTGACCAGGAAATTATGCCGCTTTGCCCGCTGTGGATTAGCCGCCAGCTACGCGAAGCCGCACCGTTTACCACGGATAACACCATCAACGCCGAACAGCTGAAAACGATGCTGGTGCAGCGCCAGTGGCGTGAAGGATTCCTGGCCGAACGTATGCAGGATGAAATTCTGCTTGAGCAGATCCTGATTGAAACCGAAGGCGAATGCATCGGTCAGATCAACGCCCTGTCGGTCATTGATTTCCCTGGTCACCCTCGCCCATTCGGTGAGCCGTCACGAATAAGCTGCGTCGTACATATTGGCGACGGTGAGTTTACCGACGTTGAACGCAAGGCGGAACTTGGTGGCAATATTCACGCCAAAGGGATGATGCTGATGCAGGCCTTCTTAATGGCCGAGTTGGATCTAGACCAGCAGCTCCCGTTCTCTGCCTCTATCACCTTCGAACAGTCATACAGCGAAGTTGACGGCGACAGCGCCTCTATGGCCGAGCTCTGTGCGCTTATCAGCGCCCTGGCAAACGTTCCGATTAATCAAAGCATCGCCATGACCGGTTCTGTTGACCAGTTTGGCCGTGCTCAGCCAGTTGGCGGTCTGAATGAAAAAATTGAAGGCTTCTTTGCCATCTGCGCCCAACGCGGTTTGAGCGGGAAACAAGGGGTCATCATTCCTTCCGCCAACGTACGTCATCTGAGCCTTGCGGCTGAGGTGCAGGAAGCGGTAGAAGCAGGAGAATTCTCAATCTGGGCCATTGATGATGTCACTGATGCGCTGCCGCTTCTTACGCAGCTGAACTGGGACGGAGAAGGTCAGACGCTGCTGCAAACTATTCAGGAACGTATTGCACAAGCCACACAGCAGGAGCCTCGCTACCGCTATCCGTGGCCGTTACGCTGGTTAAATCGTTCAGCTTCCAACTGATCGGACTTGTTCAGCGTACACGTGTTAGCTATCCTGCGTCCCGAACTCAAAATAAGGCTTACTTAAAACATGGTAGATAAACGCGAATCCTATACTAAAGAAGATCTTCTTGCCTCTGGTCGCGGTGAACTGTTTGGCGCTAAAGGCCCGCAGTTGCCAGCTCCGAGCATGCTGATGATGGATCGTGTCATTTCAATGACCGAAACCGGCGGCAACTTTGACAAAGGTTTTGTTGAAGCTGAACTCGATATCAATCCAGATCTGTGGTTCTTTGGTTGCCACTTTATCGGCGATCCAGTAATGCCAGGCTGTCTGGGTCTGGACGCAATGTGGCAGTTAGTTGGTTTTTACCTCGGCTGGCTGGGCGGTGAAGGCAAAGGCCGTGCGCTCGGCGTGGGTGAAGTTAAATTCACCGGTCAGGTTCTGCCAACCGCGAAGAAAGTGACCTATCGTATTCACTTCAAGCGCATTGTTAACCGTCGTCTGATCATGGGTCTGGCGGATGGTGAAGTACTGGTGGATGGTCGTCTGATCTACACGGCTAACGATCTGAAAGTGGGCCTGTTCCAGGACACTTCTGCATTCTGATACTGCTTGTCGTTAGAGGATCTAACGACGGATAAGCGTTGAGAATTTCAAGGCGAAACCTCCGCTATGCGGAGGTTTCTTTTTAAAGAGACAGTGTCAGGCGACTACCGCCCTGTCCTCCATGGCTTCTCGCCAGCCTCCCAGCCAGTAAGACCTCTGGTTAATGGTCTGGTATGGACACATTTCTTTTGGCCGCCCGGTAATCCCGGCCTGATACCCACGCTGATGTGCCCGCTCCAGGCGATCTCGTTTTTGTCTCTTCATGCCTCGTTTCCCTCATATCTTGGTCTGGTGGAAAAGAAAACAGTGGTTACAAAGTGTGCAGCCACACAATACGAATACCGCTAAATAATCTTCCCGTCAATGCGCAGAATTCATACCAATGTCATATTTGTGAGCTACTCAGAAGATCATTTGTACAAAAAATGTGAAGTGGGTTAAGTAAGCAATTGAGCGTAGGCATAAAAAAACCGCCGAGGTTTTGCACCGTCGACGGTCTTTAGAACTATTAATTCTACTTATGGTTAGCGATTGATGGTCTGAGCTATCGAGGTCGCTTCCTGACTCCAGGCCTGCGCCAACACTTTCACCATCGCGTCATAACCATCCTGCTGCTGCGCCAGTTCAATATGGAACGGGCGTTTAGTCAGCTGCCCTTGATGGTTAAGCAACCATTCACCGCTCACTATCACTTTACCATCGTAACGCCCATGGAAGCCGTTAACCGAGACGTTGAGCGTATCCTGGTCGCTGCCTAACGGTTGCGAGGAGACCACCCAACCCGGTAGCTGATTGCTGAGGTTCGCCACCAGCGTGGTTCGCAGCTGCTGATCCAGCGGGCTTGCCCACAGATTATTGCTGGCAATCACATACTGTACGTCGCTGGTCTGATAGACCACACCGCTGCCTGCAAGGAAATCAGGGATGTTAACCTGTTCCACCCACAGCAAACGTTGGCTGGAGCTCGCGCTATTTTGCACCGTCCCCGTTGCTTGCGGCAGCTGGTAGTAGGTCTTATTCTCCGTGCTGCTACAGGCAGCTAACAGACACACCGCGGCCAGAACTATCCACTTTTTCATTATTTCGCCCTCTTAGGCTCTGGATCTTTTTTATCCTTCGCTTCGAACACCAGCGCGTTGCTCTTCTCATTCAGCGTTTTCAGCACCGGCTGCAGTTCACGCAGAACCTGATCCAGACGCTGCATGTCGCCCACCATCTTGTTATAAGCGGCGGAACCCGGCTGGAAGCCCTGCATACTGCGGTTAAGCTCAAGCAGCGTTTTCTGCATGTCGGCTGGCAGCTGCTGTGCTGACTGGCTGGCGGTAATATTATTCAGATTATCCAGCGTAGTCTGCAGACGGCGCATAGTGTTCTGGCTTTCGCTCAGCGTATTCGTCGCCTGCTCAACCATTGGGGTCAGCGGCAGGTTGTTGATCTTATCAAGCGTATCCATCAGGCGCTGCTGGATCTGCGCCAGACCGCCGCTGACGGTCGGTACTATCATATGACCACCAAACTCACGCATGCCGGTCACTGGCGGATCTTTTGGATAAAAATCAAGGTCAACGTAAAGCGCACCCGTCACAAGGTTACCCGTTTTCAGCGCACCGCGCAGACCACGTTGGATAAGGCTCGTTAAGTGAGCGCCAACATCAGGTTGTTCTCCAAGCTCGCTCGCCAAACGCTCTGGTTCAATGCGAACCAGCACCGGAATACGATAATCGTCGTTCAATGCCTGACGTAAGCCCGGCACAAAATAAGGCACCTGCGCCACGGTTCCAAGACGAATACCGCGGAATTCGACCGGTGCGCCAGGCTGCAACCCGCGAACAGAGTCTTTAAAGAACATCAGATAATCGATGTGCTCGGTATACAACGAATCCTGGATACTTTTCTGATCGTCGTAGAGTTTGAACTCCGTTTTCTCAGCAATTGGCTGGCCCAGGTCGACGCCTTCCGGCACGTCAAAGCTGACGCCACCGCTAAAGAGCGTCGACAGCGATCCCATTTCTACGCGCATCCCTGCGGAGGTCAGGTCGACCGCTACGCCGCTGTCTTTCCAGAAACGTACGTTGCTGGTAACCAGTCGATCGTTTGGCGCGCTGATAAACAACTGATAGCTGATAGTACGGGTCTGCGAGTCAAAAGTACTCGTCTCAACGGACCCTACACGATAGCCACGGAACAGCACCGGATCGCCCGGACTGAGCTGCCCTGCTTTTTTACTATCAAGCAGCACACGGATACCTTTTGCATCTGGTGGTGCAAGCGGCGGTGAATCCAGAAGCTGATAGTCATTCGGTGCAGAACCTTTAGTTCCTGGCTGCAGCTCGATATAAGCGCCCGACAGCAGTGTTCCTAATCCACTGATGCCTTCACGGCCAATCTGCGGCTTCACCACCCAGAATACTGAGTCTTTATGCAGCAGCTTTTCCATGCCCGAATTCAGTCGCGCTTTAATTTCAACGTGCGTGAGATCGTCGGTCAGCGTGGTGCTTTCGACAATGCCAACGTCCACGCTGCGGCTCTTGATCGTTGTTTTACCACCTTCAATACCTTCAGCATTGGTGGTGATAAGTGTCACCTCCGGCCCCTGATGGCTGTAGTGATAAAATAAGATCCAGGCCCCAATCAGCGCCGTGACGATCGGGAAGATCCAGACGGGAGACCAGTTTTTCACTTTCTGCACCTTTGCCTCCCCACTCTTGGTTTCCATGCTTTTACGACTCCTCATGGCTTGATTCAGGTTCCCGATCCCACGAAAGACGCGGATCAAATGTCATTGCCGAGAACATGGTCATTATGACGACCAGCGCAAACATCAGCGCACCAATCGCCGGATAGATATTCATTAAGCCCCCAATACGTACCAGGGCTGAAAGTACTGCGATAACAAAGACGTCGATCATCGACCAGCGACCAACAAACTCCACCACTTCATAAATCAGGTGCATTCGTTCGCTGTCCCGATGTTTACGCTTCATGCCGTTCGCATCCAGACATAGCCAGGCGATGGCGATCATCTTCAGCGTCGGCACCATAATACTGGCGAGGAAAATGACCATCGCCACGGGATACGACCCTTCACTCCACAGCAACACGACCCCGGCAAGAATGGTCGACGGCATCTTATCGCCCAATAAATCGGTAATCATGATAGGCAGAATATTGGCTGGGAGATAAAGCAGAATCGATGTCACCAGCAGCGCCATCGTCCACTGCAGACTGTTTTTGCGCCGGACGTGGCCTTTGCTGTGACAGCGCGGGCACTCAAGCTGGTCGGCCGGTAAAATCGCCGTACAGCACGCGCAGGAGCGTAACCCCTGACGAATGCCGGTCACGCCGGGTTTCAGCGGCTGTTCAAGTTTTGGCATCGGGGCAATATCGTCCCACAGCCAGCGACGATCAACGCATTGTAAGGTACGCAACTGTAACAGGCAGAAAAGGCACCAGGGCAAGAAGCTGCTGCCGACACCAATATCGCCGTAAGCCATCAGCTTCACAAAGCTCACCAATACCCCGGCGAGGAAAATTTCCGCCATCCCCCAGGTTTTTAGCGTGAACAGAATGCGCGCCAGAACCACCTTCAGCCGGAGCGGCATACGCACCCGGTTAACCAACAGTAGGATGGTTATCAGACAGAATGCAGGTACCAACTGGACAAACAGCAGGAAGAAAGTGCCAAGGCTGGCGTAGTCTTCCGAGAACATAACACCCGGGATTTCCAGCAGCTCAATTTCACTACTGACCCCCGCCACATTCATACTGATGAAGGGAAACAGGTTCGCCAACACCAGCATAAAAAGCGCGACCAGAACATAGGCCGTCGGACGCTGACGGGGCTCATCCCACGCGGTGGTTAGCGTCGTACCACAGCGTGGGCAGTTCGCCTTATGTCGGTGTTCAAGGTGCGGCAACGCCACCAGCATGTCACATTGTGGACATAGGATATGCTGCGCAGCATGATGTTGATCGCACATGAATACTCCTCAATCAGGCGCCGTTTTTTAATGCTTCGAGATATTCCCACCGCTCAAACGCTTCTTCCAGCGCTTGCTCAGCCTGAGCCATATCGGCCAATACCTTTTGGGTATGGTCGTGAGGCTGGCTGAAGAAGGACGCATCGGCAACTTGAGTCTGTAACGCCTCAAGGTTCGCTTCCAGCGTTTCCAGCTTCTGCGGTAGCTGCTCTAATTCGCGCTGCAGGTTATAGCTTAGTTTGGCACTGGCTCGTTTGACAGTTTCTGCTTTTGGCTGAGCTACTTCCGCGCTTTTTTTCTCGGTCGTCTGTTTTTGCGCCCGTGACTGCGATTGTTGACCGCGCGCGTCGTGATAGCCGCCGACATATTGACCAATACGGCCTTCACCTTCGAAGATCCAGCATTCGGTCACGGTGTTATCAACAAACTGACGATCGTGGCTAACCAGCATGACGGTACCCTGGTAACCATCAATCAACTCTTCAAGCAGTTCGAGCGTTTCGACATCCAGGTCGTTGGTTGGTTCATCAAGAATCAACAGGTTACTTGGCTTCAGGAATAATCTTGCCAGCAGCAGGCGGTTACGTTCACCACCGGACAGCGCACGAACCGGGGTCATCGCGCGTTTCGGGTGGAACAGGAAGTCCTGCAGATAGCCCAGCACGTGGCGAGGCTTACCGTTAACCATCACTTCCTGCTTTCCTTCGGCGAGGTTGTCCATCACCGTTTTATCCGGGTCCAGCTCAGCGCGGTGCTGATCGAAATAGGCCACTTCCAGCTTGGTGCCGACGTGAATACGCCCGCTGTCAGCTTCTAACTGGCCCAGCATCAGCTTCAGCAACGTAGTTTTACCGCATCCGTTCGCGCCAATCAGCGCAATTTTGTCGCCGCGTTGAACCTGCGCCGAGAAGTCTTTCACCAGCACTTTGCCGTTAACCTGGTAGTTAACGTCTTCCATCTCGAAGACGATTTTGCCGGAGCGAGATGCTTCTTCGACCTGCATTTTCGCGCTACCCATCACTTCACGGCGAGCGCTGCGTTCGTTACGCATCGCTTTCAGCGCGCGCACGCGGCCTTCGTTACGGGTACGACGTGCTTTGATGCCCTGGCGGATCCACACTTCTTCCTGTGCCAGCTTGCGATCGAACTCGGCGTTTTGCAGATCTTCAACGCGCAGCGCTTCTTCTTTCTCCAGCAGGTACTGGTCGTAGTTACCCGGATAGGTCACCAGCTTGCCGCGATCGAGATCGACAATACGGGTCGCCATATTGCGGATAAAGGAACGGTCGTGGGAGATAAAGATAATCGTACCTTTGAAGGTCTTCAGGAAGCCTTCCAGCCAGTCGATAGTTTCAATATCCAGGTGGTTCGTCGGTTCGTCGAGCAGCAGTACGCGTGGCGCGCTAACCAGCGCACGACCTAATGCGGCTTTACGCAGCCAGCCGCCGGACAACGCCGCCAGCTCCATATCCGGCTCCAGGCCCAGCTGTGCCAGCACTTCGTTGATGCGGTTTTCCAACTGCCACAGACCGTGGTGATCCAGCTGTTCCTGAACCTTCGCCAGCTCCTGCAGGTTTTTATCGCTTGGATCGGTCATCACCAGGTGCGAGATATCATGATAGCGTTTGAGATATACCGCCTGCTCTTCGATACCTTCGGCGACAAAGTCGTAGACGCTGCCCTGCACGTTACGTGGTGGATCCTGCTGCAGACGCGCCACAACCAGATCCTGTTCGTAAATAATACGACCGTCGTCCAGACCCTGCTCACGGTTGAGGATCTTCATCAGCGTGGATTTGCCCGCGCCGTTACGGCCGACCAGACAGACGCGCTCGTTATCCTCGATATGCAGCTCTGCATTATCAAGAAGCGGCGCATCGCTGAACGACAGCCAGGCACCATGCATACTAATTAATGACATTCTTTATTCCTTTCAGGCCGCGGTAATCAGCCAGCAGTTGTGGATCTGACGGTTACGGGCGAAATCCTGAGACTGTGTTTTTTGGGTAATATCTTGTGCTTTCAGTCCCAGTTCAGCCAGACCATCGTGGTCCATACGGAAACCGCGTTTGTTGTTGGAGAACATGATGGTGCCGCCTTTACGCAGCAGACGTTTCAGATCTTTCATCAGACGCCGATGATCGCGCTGAACGTCAAACGCATCTTCCATACGTTTGGAGTTTGAGAAGGTGGGTGGATCGATAAAGATAACGTCGAACTGTTCATCGGTATCGCGCAGCCACGCCAGCACGTCCGCCTGCATCAGACGATGCGCGCGACCGGTTAAGCCGTTAAGGCGCAGGTTACGCTCCGCCCACTCCAGATAGGTACGCGACATATCCACGGTAGTGGTCGAACGCGCGCCGCCCAGACCCGCGTGCACGCTAGCGCTGCCGGTATAGGAGAAGAGGTTCAGGAAGTCTTTGCCTTTACTCATCTCACCCAGCATGCGGCGGGCAATGCGGTGGTCGAGGAACAGACCGGTATCGAGGTAATCGGTCAGGTTGACCCACAGGCGCGCGTTGTATTCGCTCACCTGCATGAAGTCGCCCTTCTCGTTCATCTTCTGATACTGGTTTTTACCCTTCTGACGTTCACGGGTTTTCAGCACCAGCTTGTTCGGCGCAATACCGAGCACGGCGATGGTCGCGGCGATAATATCAAACAGACGCTGACGCGCTTTATTGGCATCGACGGTTTTTGGCGGCGCATATTCCTGCACCACTACCCAGTCGGCGTAGCGGTCAACGGCCACGTTGTATTCCGGCAGGTCAGCGTCGTACAGGCGGTAGCATTCAATCCCTTCCTGTTTCGCCCACTTTTCGTATTTCTTCAGATTTTTACGCAGACGGTTGGCGTAATCTTCTGCCAGAGAAGCAGGCTTCTCGCCAGTGGTTTCGGTCAGATGGTAGTTTTTCTGTACGCAGTCCAACGGGCCGTTTTTGGCTTTAAACTGACGCTCAGCGCGCAGCTGCAGGCAGCTTAACAGCTCAGGAGAAGCGCTAAACAGCGACAGGTTCCAGCCGCCAAAATGGTTTTTCATATTGCGGCCGAGCAGGCTGTGCATCGCAATCAACGCCGGTTCACTTTCCAGACGTTCGCCGTATGGCGGGTTGCTGATAACGGTACCGTAAGGGCCTTTCGGCAGCGGATTGGTCAGCTGCGCCACGTCTTTCACTTCAAAGGTGATAAGCTCGCCAATCCCCGCACGGCGGGCGTTGCTTCGCGCCAGCTCAACGACACGGCTGTCGATGTCGGAACCAAAGAAGCGAGATTCATAGGCGGCAAGGCCGGCACGGGCGCGAGTCTGGGCGTCAGCTTTGACCTCTTTCCAGACCGCGTCGTCATGCTGTGCCCAACCGCTGAAGCCCCAATGGCCGCGATGCAGCCCTGGTGCACGGTCAGTCGCCCACATTGCTGCTTCAATCAGCAGCGTGCCGGAACCACACATTGGGTCGAGAAGCGGCGTGCCCGGCACCCAGCCGGAACGCATGACAATAGCGGCCGCCAGGTTCTCTTTGATCGGCGCCATACCGGTACGATCGCGGTAGCCGCGCAGGTGTAGGCCTTCGCCGCTCAGATCGAGAGAGATATAGGCGGTCTCTTTGTTGAGGCGTACGTTAATACGCAGATCCGGATTGTCGCGATCGACGTTAGGACGCGGTAGATTTTTGCGCGTAAAGGCATCGACGATCGCATCTTTTACCTTCAACGCACCATACTGGCTGTTACGAATGCTATCGTTCAGGCCGCCGAAGCTCACCGCAAAGGTAGCATCCGGGGTGAAGATAGCGGTCCAGTCAATAGCCTGTACGCCAAGGTAAAGATCGAGATCGCTCCAGACGCTACATTCTCCCAGCGGCATCATGATGCGCGACGCCATGCGGCTCCACATCAGGCTTTTGTACAGAAGCTGCGTATCGCCCTGGAAATGGACGCCGCCCTGGGCAATCTGGCACTCTTGGGCGCCCAGGCCTTCCAGTTCAGTTTTTAACAGCTCTTCCAGCCCACGGGCCGTACTGGCAAACAGAGAATTCATATCGTCACTTTTACTCGCAGAAAATTGTTGCGCATTATAGCCAATCTGCGCCCCATGTCATAAAGTTAAAGGCTTATTTTCGACTCAGGGACAGCGTTGTGGCTACATTATCGCGGCTTTTTATACATCCGGTGAAATCTATGCGCGGCATCGGGCTTACGCACGCCTTTGCCGATATTAGCGGGATGGCGTTTGACCGCATTTTCATGATCACCGAGCCTGATGGCACCTTTATTACCGCCCGTCAGTTCCCGGCGATGGTGCGCTTTACCCCTGCGGTCCTTCACGATGGTTTACACCTCACCGCGCCCGACGGCAGCAGTGCGTTAGTCCGTTTTGCGGATTTCATCGGTCAGCCGTCGCCAACCGAAGTTTGGGGCAACCATTTTACCTCGCGTATTGCGCCTGACGCCATCAATCAGTGGCTCACGCCGTTCTTTAAACGCGATGTCCAGCTTCGCTGGCTGGGTGATGACCTCACCCGTCGCGTTAAGCGCCACGATGCGGTGCCGCTCTCATTCGCCGATGGTTTTCCGTTCCTGCTCACCAACGAAGCTTCGCTGCGCGACCTGCAACAGCGCTGCCGCGCCAGTGTTCGCATGGAACAGTTCCGCCCTAATCTGGTGGTCACCGGCGCGCAGGCCTGGGAAGAAGACAGCTGGAAGACGCTACGCATTGGCGACGTGGTCTTCGATGTCGTGAAGCCATGCAGCCGCTGTATCTTCACTACTATCAGCCCAGAAAAAGGGCAAAAACACCCGGCAGCAGAACCACTGAGCACGCTACAGTCATTTCGCACTAACCCCGCCAACGGCGATGTGGATTTCGGTCAAAACCTGATTGCCCGCAACAGCGGCGTGGTTCGCGTGGGCGATGAAGTGGAAATTCTCACCACCGGCCCGGCCATCGTGTACGGTGCAGGGAAAAGCGACGAGGCGCTGGCCCCGCAGATGCAGCGGGATGCGCTCGTGGAGATTGACTGGGAAGGCAGTACCTTTACCGGGAATAATCAACAGATCTTACTGGAACAGCTAGAGCAACAGGGTATTCGCGTCCCCTACTCCTGCCGGGCGGGTATCTGCGGCAGCTGCCGCGTGACGCTGCTGGACGGAGAAGTGAGCCCGCTGAAAAAGAGTGCGATAGCTAACGATGGTACGATTCTTAGCTGTAGCTGTGTGCCGAAAACCGCACTGAAGCTGAAGCTTTAAACCGCCTGTTCCAGGCTGTAACCGTCCAGCCCCGGCTGAGGTTGCAGCCTGTCGTTCATCACTTTGATAGGGTCGCCAAGCTGCATAGTGCGCCCGGCCAATACAAGCCCAGGCTGTGCTAGCAGGCATAGCGCGGCGTTTTCGCCTGGCTCAACCACCAGCAAATTCACCTGGCTGTCATCGTCACTTAACCAAACGGCTGCAGCATCACCGGTCACCGGAGACCAGCTATCTTCATGCGCGCGGAAATGCCAGCTCTTCGGCATTTGGGGTTTGAGGAAGCGAATGGCGACGAGGGCATTAAGAATCAGCTCAGCACGATGTTCTTTCGAGAGCACAAGGTCACGGCATTTTTCTTCAAAGGAGAAATAAAGCGCGGCATCGTCAACGCAAAAACCGGTTGGCGCAAAAGCATCGGGCGTTAACATTCGGCGAGCAAAACGCGAACGAAACAACATACCATTGGCTAAATCGAGCATCATTCGATCGTGCTCTTCATCATAATACCAACGCCAGTTATCATCAGGTTTAATTCGCATTTTTCTCTCCCATCATATTCGCATCCAATGCATTGTCTGTTCTTCCGCTGCGTTACTTTGCCTTAAATAATAAAAGACCAATATGTTTAAATAAGCAACAATACGGGAATATAATGCAACCAGGGCCGGAAATAAAGCCCTGGATCACAATACTGGGAAAAATACTAGATGTGGGTAACGATTTCTTTAATCAGCGGCGGGCCTTTAAAAATAAAACCGGAATAAATCTGTACCAGAGACGCACCGGCTGCCATCTTCTCGCGCGCGGCAATCACCGAGTCGATACCGCCAACGCCAATAATAGGTAATTGGCCTTTTAATTCGGCTGACAGCATACGAATAATTTCGGTGCTCTTTAATTGTAATGGACGACCACTTAAACCACCCATTTCATCGCAATTTTTCATCCCCTGAACCAGAGAGCGATCCAATGTGGTATTGGTCGCAATCACCCCATCAATATTATGGCGAACTAAACTATCGGCCACCTGGATCAACTCTTCATGAGAAAGATCCGGCGCGATCTTCACCGCCACTGGAACATATTTATGATGCTTTTGTTCAAGTTCAGATTGCTTATTTTTAATACCGGAAAGGAGATCGTCAAGCGCATCACCATATTGCAGCGTACGCAGCCCTGGGGTATTTGGTGAGGAGATATTAATCGCAATATAGCCCGCATAAGCGTAGATTTTTTCCATACAAATCAGATAGTCATCTTTGCCCTGCTCTACTGGCGTATCTTTATTCTTACCAATATTAATACCCAGAATTCCGTCGAAATGCGCTTTTTTTACGTTCTCGACCAGGTTATCAACACCGTGGTTATTGAAGCCCATGCGGTTGATCAACCCTTCGGCATCGACCAAGCGGAACAAGCGTGGCTTGTCGTTACCCGGCTGTGGACGCGGCGTGACGGTTCCAATCTCAATAGAGCCGAATCCCATCGCCCCTAAGGCATCAATACATTCGCCGTCTTTATCCAGACCTGCGGCCAGACCCAGCGGATTTTTAAACGTCAGCCCCATGCAGGTCACCGGTTTTTCCGGTACTTTTTGACGCACGAGTGCTTCCAGCGGGGTGCCGGTGACGCGACGTAATTGTTGGAACGTTAATTCATGAGCGCGCTCTGGATCGAGCTGAAAAAGTGCTTTACGAACGAAGGGATAGTACATGAACTCTCCTGGATTCCCGGTGTGCAAACCGGGGGCGTATTATGTGCGATAACGCTCAAAAATGGAATTGACCTATGGCAAAAAAAACGCAATCGTTTTCCCGCTATTCAACCCCTACGTCACTCCGCATATGCATTTTCTGGTAATTCATCATCAGAAAAAGTATTTCGCCTTGGGTTTCCCCTCTGACACACTGATGCAAATGTTATCAATTTTAGATTAATGTTTGTTTTTAGTTATAAGGAGAGACCATGCGCGTCATTACTTTAGCAGGCAGCCCCCGTTTTCCTTCTCGCTCCAGCGCCCTGCTGGAGTATGCCCGGGAGAAACTCTCTGCCGCCGACGTTGAAGTTTTTCATTGGCATTTGCAGAACTTCGACCCCGAAGATTTGTTTCACGCCCGCTTTGACAGTCCCGCGCTGCAAACCTTAACCGAGCAGTTGGCGCACGCCGATGGCTTGATTATCGCCACGCCGGTCTATAAGGCATCGTTCGCTGGCGCATTAAAAGCGCTGCTGGATCTGCTGCCTGAGCGTGCGCTTGAAGGCAAAGTCGTGCTGCCACTGGCAACCGGCGGCACGGTGGCGCATATGCTGGCGGTGGATTACGCCTTGAAACCAGTGCTCAATGCGTTGAAGGCCCAGGAGATCCTACAGGGCGTCTTTGCCGATGATAGCCAGGTGACCGATTATCAGCATAAGCCCCAGTTCAGCCCGAATCTGCACACGCGACTGGACAGCGCGCTGGAGACATTCTGGCAGGCATTGCATCGGCGGGACATCCAGGTTCCCACGTTAAGTGCCGCACGACTCACCGAACATGTTTGATAAAAAAAACGCCGCAGGGATAACCCAGCGGCGTTTTTGTTTGTATCGATAAAGTAGCCCGGCCGAGCAACGCGACGCCGAGAAAATCCCGGAGTCGGCGTTAACGCCTCGTCCGGGCTACGTATCAGGCTAATGCTTTCGCAATCTTCTCGTACAGATCGCCGGACAGGTTTTCCAACCCTTTCAGCTGTTCCAGCGCGGCACGCATTAACGCCTGACGCTTCGCATCGTAACGTTTCAGGCGGATCAACGGCTCAATCAGACGCGAAGCCACCTGCGGGTTTTTGCTGTTCAGCACGGTGAGCATTTCTACCAGGAACTGATAGCCGCTACCGTCTGCCGCATGGAACGCCGCCGGGTTGCTGCCCGCAAAGGCACCAATCAGTGAACGAATACGGTTCGGGTTATTCATGCTGAATGAGCGGTGGTTCAGCAGCTTACGTACCGTTGCCAGCACGTCATCCGCCGGGCTTGTTGCCTGCAGAATCAGCCATTTATCCATCACCAGCCCGTCATGATGCCATTTGTCATCATACTCTTGCATCAGCGCGTCGCGGCATGGCAGTTCAGCCGCCACGGCAGCAGACAGCGCCGCCAGCGCATCCGTCATGTTATCGGCATTATGGTACTGATCGCTCACCAGCTTATCGCCAAGCTCACGGTCACCAAACGCCAGGTAGCGCAGGCAGGTATTGCGCAGCGAACGCTTGCCAATGTCGGCATGCTCTACGCGATAGCTGTCGAGCTTGTTGACGTTATAAACCGCCAGACATTCATCGGCCAGTTCAGTCGCCAGCGTACGGGTCAGCGCTTCGCGCACCGCGGCAATGGCGATAGGATCGATAATCTCGAACAGTTCGGCAATTTCGCTCGTTGATGGCAGCGTCAGGATTTCAGCCGCCAGCGCCGGGTCAATGTGCTCATCAAGCAGAATCGCGCGGAACGCGTCGGCCACGTGGACCGGCAGCGACAGCGGCTGGCCCTGCTGATGGCGGGCAACGTTCAGCTTGATATAGTTTGCGAGCAGGCTCTGCGCCGCATCCCAGCGAGAGAAGTCATTACGTGCATGACGCATCAGGAACGTCAGTTGCTGATCGCTCCATTTATATTCCAGTTTCACCGGCGCTGAGAATTCACGCAGTAACGATGGTACCGGCTGGAAGTAGACGTTATCGAAAACAAAGGTCTGCTCGGCCTGGGTCACATTCAGCACGTGATGCACCGGGTGCCCGTCTTTCTGCAGCGGGATCACTTTACCTTCGTTATCGTACAGTTCAATGTCGAACGGAATATGCAGCGGGAATTTTTCATCCTGCTCAGCGGTCGCTGGCGTACGCTGACGGATGGTCAACGTATACTGCTCGGTTTCCGGGTTGTAGTCGTCATGCACGCTGACAATCGGCGTACCGGCCTGGCTGTACCAGCGGCGGAAATGAGACAGGTCAACGTTGGACGCGTCTTCCATCGCCTGCACGAAGTCATCACAGGTTGCGGCGCTGCCGTCGTGACGTTCGAAGTACAGCTGCATGCCTTTCTGGAAGTTGGTCTCACCCAGCAGGGTGTGCAGCATGCGGATAACTTCTGCCCCTTTCTCATACACCGTCAGGGTATAGAAGTTATTCATTTCGATAACTTTGTCCGGACGGATTGGGTGCGCCATCGGGCTCGCGTCTTCCGCAAACTGCAGGCCGCGCATGGTGCGCACGTTACTGATGCGGTTCACGGCGCGTGAACCTAAATCAGAGCTGAATTCCTGGTCACGGAAAACGGTTAGGCCTTCTTTCAGGCTCAACTGGAACCAGTCGCGGCAGGTAACGCGGTTACCGGTCCAGTTGTGGAAATACTCGTGGCCAATCACGCGTTCAATGTCGAGATAGTCTTTATCCGTTGCGGTATCGGTACGCGCCAGCACGTATTTGGAGTTAAAGACGTTCAGCCCTTTGTTCTCCATCGCGCCCATATTAAAGAAGTCGACGGCGACAATCATATAGATGTCGAGGTCATACTCGAGGCCGAAGCGATCTTCATCCCACTTCATGGAGTTTTTCAGCGAGGTCATCGCCCACGGCGCGCGGTCCAGGTTGCCGCGGTCAACGAACAGCTCCAGCGCCACTTCACGACCAGAACGCGTTTTGAAGGTATCACGCAGTACGTCAAAATCACCGGCTACCAGCGCAAACAGGTAGCATGGTTTTGGGAACGGATCCTGCCACTGTACCCAGTGACGGCCATTTTCCAGCTCACCCTCGGCAACGCGGTTGCCGTTAGAGAGCAGGAACGGATATTTGGTTTTATCAGCGGTAATTTTGGTGGTAAAGCGCGCCAGCACGTCCGGGCGGTCAAGATACCAGGTAATGTGGCGGAAGCCTTCTGCTTCACACTGGGTGCACAGCGCTTCGCCAGACTGATACAGCCCTTCTAACGCCGTATTCGCCGCTGGGCTGATTTCATTCACAATCTTCAGCGTGAAACGTTCTGGCAGGCCAGCAATAACCAGGTAGTTATCTTCTTCTTTATAGTTGTCCCACGGCTCGCCGTTAACGTGAAGGGAGATAAGGGTTAAATCTTCACCGTTCAGACGTAGCGGTACATCAGACGCTGCGTGGCGGGAAACCTGGCTTTCCGCGGTCACGATGGTTTTTGCGGCATCCAGGTCAAAGGCCAGGTCAATATCACTAATCAGGTAGTCCGGCGCACGGTAGTCGTGGCGGTACTTGGCTTGGGGCTGTTGTGTCATAAAAAACCTTTAGCATCTTTTGTAAATGTCACCTCCAGTCTATTCCTGTTGTGTTAAACGCGCTACGCAGAATCTTCATCTTTTCCAGTCAAATAGGGAAAAATGATACATTTGCGTAACACACCGCACAAAACGCCATGGTGACTCTTCGTGCCTTATGGTGTGATCGGGGTTCAATAAATCGATAAACAAGGTATACTCCAGCGATTCTCCCCTGTTGTTTATTGTACTAAACGCTCCTGTGAGAGGATGCTACTGCGCACCATGACACAATTCGCTTCTCCTGTGCTGCACTCGCTGCTAGACACAGATGCCTACAAACTGCATATGCAGCAGGCTGTGTTTCACCACTACTACGACGTAAACGTAGCGGCTGAATTCCGCTGCCGTGGTGACGATCTGCTGGGCATTTATGCTGACGCTATTCGCGAACAAGTCGAAGCCATGCGTTCACTCACCCTGCAGGATGACGAATACCACTGGCTCTCCGGACTTCCTTTCTTTAAACAGGATTACCTGAACTGGCTACGTGATTTTCGCTACGATCCGCAGCAGGTCACCGTCACCAACGATAACGGCAAGCTGAATATTCGCCTTGAGGGCCCGTGGCGCGAAGTTATCATGTGGGAAGTCCCGCTGCTGGCGGTGATTAGCGAGATAGTTCATCACTACCGCTCGCCGGAAAACGGCGTGCCACAGGCGCTGGAAATGCTGGAGCGTAAGCTCGTCGACTTTAACCAGTTGACTGCCGACATTGATATGTCCGCTTTCAAGCTGATGGATTTTGGTACCCGCCGCCGCTTCTCCCGTGAAGTTCAGGAGGCCATTGTGGGCCGCCTGCAGCAGGAATCCTGGTTTACCGGCACCAGCAACTACGACCTGGCGCGTCGTCTGTCGCTCACCCCAATGGGGACGCAGGCGCACGAATGGTTCCAGGCGCATCAGCAAATCAGCCCCGATCTCGCCACCAGCCAGCGCGCCGCCCTGGCCGCCTGGCTTGAAGAGTATCCAGACCAGCTCGGCATCGCATTAACCGACTGTATTACTATGGACGCCTTCCTGCGTGATTTTGGCCCGGAATTCGCCACCCGTTACCAGGGGCTGCGCCATGATTCTGGCGACCCGTTTGAGTGGGGCGAGAAAGCCATTAAGCACTATAAAAAACTCGGCATCGATCCGCTGAGTAAAGTGCTGGTGTTCTCTGATAACCTCGACTTAACCAAAGCCGTCGAGCTATATCGCCATTTCTCGTCGCGCATCAATTTGAGCTTTGGCATCGGTACCCGCCTGACCTGTGATATTCCTCAGGTTAAACCGCTAAATATTGTTATTAAGCTGGTGGAGTGCAACGGCAAACCGGTGGCAAAACTCTCTGACAGCCCAGGTAAAACTATCTGTCACGATAAAGCGTTTGTTCGCGCTTTACGTAAAGCATTTGATCTTCCGCAGATCAAAAAGGCGAGTTAATCACCAAAGGGAGCCACATGGCTCCCTTCTTCTTTATTTATTTCTGAAAACAGCCCTTCTCGATGCTAATTCTGCTTGTCTGATAGAAGATGACAGGTAACATAGATATCCCCCCGCCGTTCCGGGGAAAACGATTTTTTTATTGGACTACGAATAGAGAGACTATTATGAGCGTTGTGCCTGTAGCCGACGTACTCCAGGGCCGCGTAGCCGTTGACAGCGAAGTCACCGTGCGCGGCTGGGTACGTACCCGCCGAGATTCAAAAGCTGGCTTTTCCTTCCTCGCCGTCTATGACGGTTCCTGCTTTGATCCTGTACAGGCCGTTATTAATAATTCTCTGCCCAATTACAATCAGGAAGTGCTGCGTCTGACCACCGGCTGCTCCGTGATTGTCACCGGCAAGATCGTCGCCTCTCAGGGTCAAGGTCAGAGCTTTGAAATTCAGGCTTCCAGCATTGAAGTGACCGGCTGGGTTGAAGATCCGGACACCTACCCGATGGCGGCAAAACGCCACAGCATCGAGTATCTGCGTGAAGTCGCGCATATGCGTCCACGTACCAACCTGATTGGCGCAGTTGCCCGCGTACGTCATACGCTGGCGCAGGCGCTGCATCGTTTCTTCGATGAGCAAGGTTTCTTCTGGGTTTCTACCCCGCTGATTACCGCTTCCGATACCGAAGGCGCAGGTGAAATGTTCCGCGTTTCCACGCTGGATATGGAAAACCTGCCGCGTAACGATCAGGGCAAAGTCGATTACGACAAAGATTTCTTCGGCAAAGAAGCCTTCCTGACCGTTTCCGGCCAGCTGAACGGCGAAACCTATGCCTGTGCGCTGTCGAAAATCTACACCTTCGGCCCAACCTTCCGCGCGGAAAACTCCAACACCAGCCGCCACCTGGCAGAGTTCTGGATGCTGGAGCCGGAAGTGGCATTCGCTGATCTGGAGGATAACGCCCGTCTGGCAGAGGCGATGCTGAAGTACGTCTTCAACGCTGTGCTGACCGAACGCGCGGACGACATGAAGTTCTTCGCTGAGCGCGTAGATAAAGATGCCATCGACCGCCTGGAACGTTTCGTGACCGCCGATTTCGCGCAGGTGGATTACACCGATGCCGTGACCATTCTGGAAAACTGCGGTAAGCAGTTTGAAAACCCAGTCTACTGGGGCGTGGATCTCTCTTCTGAACACGAACGTTATCTGGCCGAAGAACACTTCAAAGCGCCGGTCGTTGTGAAAAACTATCCGAAAGAGATTAAAGCGTTCTATATGCGCCTGAACGACGACGGGAAAACCGTTGCCGCAATGGATGTTCTGGCTCCGGGCATCGGCGAAATCATCGGTGGTTCTCAGCGTGAAGAGCGTCTGGACGTTCTGGATGCGCGTATGGCTGAAATGGGTCTGAATAAAGAAGACTACTGGTGGTACCGCGACCTGCGTCGCTACGGCACCGTTCCACACTCTGGCTTTGGTCTGGGCTTCGAGCGTCTGATCGCTTACGTTACCGGCGTGCAGAACGTTCGTGACGTTATCCCATTCCCAAGAACGCCACGCAGCGCTACGTTCTAAGTTTATTGTCTGCTAAAGGCCAGCCATCGCGCTGGCCTTTTTTTGCCGGCAACTGTAAAGAAACCTTTTTTAAATTTAACAAAATTAAACATCAACCCCCTCCCTGGTGACGTTTGTTACAACCCATGTCATTGCAACAACTCTGTACGAAATTTAGCCTATAAACTATTGCAGTTCAGATTTCACTAATCCCTTAGCATATTTATTGAACAAACACACAGCTATCCGGATGGCTAAAAATGGCCATAGCAAAAAGTTTGCGTCGCATACATTGGTGATAAGAAAAGGTGTTATACAAATAAAAGATAAGAAATTCATATTGATAGATAAGGAACGGTTCAATTCTCCCGCACCTGTATCAGAACTTTGAGATAGTTCACAAAGTTCCTTAAAATTCACAAAATGTTACACATAATTTCTTTTGCTTACTCATTCTCGATGTTTGTAGCATTTTCAGGCTGGCGGAAGAACGTTTTGGATGGAAAGATGCCTCTCAGACACATAAAGACACCAAACTATCATCAATAGTTCCGTAAATTTTTATTTACGGAAGTAATTGGCGGCAGTGGCGAGTGTCTATAAAAAAAAACCTAATGAGGGTAATAAATAATGATGAAGCGTAATATCCTGGCAGTGGTAATCCCTGCCCTGCTGGTAGCTGGCGCAGCTAATGCTGCTGAAATCTATAACAAGAATGCCAACAAACTGGACTTCTACGGTAAAGCAGTTGGTGAGCACATTTGGACCACCAACGGTGACACCGCCAGCGACGACACCACCTATGCACGTATCGGTTTCAAAGGCGAAACTCAGATCAACGATCAGCTGGTGGGTTACGGTCAGTGGGAATACAACATGGACGCCTCCAACGCGGAAGGCTCCCAGGGCACCAAAACTCGTCTGGCGTTCGCTGGTCTGAAATTTGGCGATGCGGGTTCTCTGGACTACGGTCGTAACTACGGCGCTATCTACGACGTCGCAGCTTACACCGATATGTTGGTTGAGTGGGGCGGCGACTCCTGGGCTGCTACCGACAACTTCATGAACGGTCGTTCTTCCGGCCTGCTGACCTACCGTAACAACAACTTCTTCGGTCTGGTTGATGGTCTGAGCTTCGCGCTGCAGTACCAGGGTAAAAACGAGCGCAGCAACCCAGTAGTTACCACCTTCAACTCTGACGGTACCGTTAAAGATGTTGGTTACGGCGGTAACGGCGCAAAAGCGAATGGCGACGGTTTCAGCACCTCTGCACAATATGACTTCGGCAACGGCATCGCGCTGGCCGCAGGTTATGAAGTTGCAGACCGTACCAACGACCAGGTTAACCCAGGCAGCACCACTGTTGCTGGCGTAACACACACTTGGGCAAGCGCTGGCGGTAGCAAAGCAGAAGCATGGTCTACTGCTGCTAAATACGACGCGAACAACGTCTACGCTGCAGTAATGTACGCTGAAACCCTGAACATGACTCGCGAGCCAGACAACAACTTCGCGAACAAAACTCAGAACTTTGAAGCTGTGGTTCAATACCAGTTCGATTTCGGCCTGCGTCCATCCATCGGCTACGTACAGTCTAAAGGTAAAGACCTGATCGCTCGTGGCGATTTCAAAGGCGGCGATGCTGATCTGGTTAAATACATCGAAGTGGGTACCTGGTACTACTTCAACAAGAACATGAACGTCTACGCGGCGTACAAGTTCAACCTGCTGGACGACAACACTTACTCAGCTGAATCCGGTCTGGCGACCGACGATCAGGCTGCGGTTGGTATCGTTTACCAGTTCTAATCAGCACACCCTCTTTGTAAATGCCTAGAAAGCAGGACCTCGGTCCTGCTTTTTTACGTTCCTAAGATGAAGATCGTATCTTTTGAAAACCTTCGCGCTTTTAGTCTCTAACGGTTGGCATTTTGTAAATCTACCGTTAACCTGATAGCGGATTTCCCCCGAACTTATAAATGGAACCTCGTCATGTTTGAGAACATTACAGCCGCCCCTGCCGACCCGATTCTGGGCCTGGCCGATCTGTTTCGTGCCGATGACCGCCCGAGCAAAATCAATCTCGGGATTGGTGTATATAAAGATGAAACCGGGAAGACGCCGGTTCTGACCAGCGTAAAAAAAGCTGAACAGTATCTGCTGGAAAATGAAACCACCAAGAACTATCTCGGCATTGATGGTATTCCTGAGTTTGGCCGCTGCACGCAGGAACTGCTGTTTGGCAAAGGTAGCCCTATCGTTAGCGATAAGCGTGCTCGCACCGCGCAAACCCCAGGCGGTACCGGCGCACTGCGCGTCGCGGCGGATTTCCTTGCTAAAAATACCGACGTGAAGCGCGTTTGGGTCAGCAACCCTAGCTGGCCGAACCACAAAAGCGTCTTTGGTGCTGCGGGCCTCGAAGTACGTGAATACAACTATTACAGCGCAGAAAAACATGCGTTAGATTTCGACGCGCTGCTGGCAAGCCTGAACGAAGCCCAGGCGGGCGACGTTGTGCTGTTCCACGGCTGCTGCCATAACCCGACCGGCATTGATCCAACGCTTGAGCAATGGCAACAGCTGGCTCAGCTTTCTATTGAAAAAGGCTGGCTGCCGCTGTTTGACTTCGCTTACCAGGGCTTTGCCCGCGGTCTGGAAGAAGATGCAGAAGGTCTGCGCGCGTTTGCAGCACTGCACAAAGAGCTAATTGTGGCGAGCTCCTATTCCAAAAACTTTGGTCTCTATAACGAACGCGTGGGTGCCTGTACGCTGGTGACCGCGGATGCGGAAACTGCCGATCGCGCATTCAGCCAGATGAAAGCCGTTATTCGCGCCAACTACTCCAACCCACCGGCTCACGGTGCATCCGTTGTCGCAACCATTCTCAGCAACGATGCCCTGCGCGCTATCTGGGAACAGGAGCTGACCGATATGCGTCAACGCATTCAGCGCATGCGTCTGCTGTTTGTGAATACGCTGCAAGAAAAAGGTGCCAACCGCGACTTCAGCTTTATCACCAAACAGAACGGTATGTTCTCCTTCAGCGGCCTGACCAAAGAACAGGTTCTGCGTCTGCGTGAAGAATTTGGCGTTTACGCCGTGGCCTCTGGCCGCATTAACGTTGCCGGGATGACCCCAGACAACATGGCACCGCTGTGCGAAGCTATCGTCGCCGTGCTGTAAAATTCGAGTAGCCCGGCCGAACGAAGTGACGCAGGGCTACCGGATAGACATAAAAAAGGCCGCATCAGCGGCCTTTTTTATTATTTACCAGACAGGAAGTTCATCCTGCAGGAACGGGTTATGTTGACGTTCGTATCCAATCGTCGACATCGGCCCATGCCCGGCAATAAACTTCACGTCATCGCCAAGCGGCAGCAGTTTACGCTTAATCGCATCAATCAGCTGCGCGTGGTCACCACGCGGGAAGTCGCTGCGCCCTACGCCGCCTTTAAACAGCACGTCGCCGGAAATGAGCAGTCGTGCCTCGTTATCAAAAAACACGACGTGTCCCGGCGTATGGCCAGGGCAGTGCAGCACCTGTAACTTCACGTTGCCTACGCTGACGGTGTCGCCCTCGTTAAGCCAGCGATCTGGCGTCAGCGGCTGACAATCGTCAAGGCCAAACATCCGGCTTTGCGCCGGCAAACCCTGCAACCAGAATTCATCTTCTTTTTCCGGCCCGATAACCGGCACACCATAATGCTGAGCCAGTTCAGCCGCCGCACCCACATGATCGAGATGACCATGGGTCAGCAAAATTTGCTGCAACGTCACGCCAGCTTCGGCGACCTTCTGTTTGATGGTTTCAGCATCACCGCCGGGATCGACCAGGGCCGCCAGTTTGGTTTGCTCACACCAAATCAATGAACAGTTTTGCGCGAACGCCGTGACCGGAATAATACGATAATTCATGCTGCTCCTGTTTATACTCATCACCGCTCAGATACATCAGTGAACCTGAACTGTCGGGCGTAGAGTTACCAGTGCCGAACCGGACCGGTATCAATATGCACAAAGTTGCTACGAGGGTAATATCCTACACCACCTGCGCGCATAGATAACGCTGCTTTGCGTATATTACTTAACGAAATCCCTTCAATATGGAAATCCATTGCCTGACCTTTCGTGTGGTAGCTCTTTTTCGCTACCCCACTGCTGTGCGCTCGCAACTCATTATTGGTATCGATGGAACGATATCCGGAGATTAATTGCACAGGCTTATTTGTTCCTAATAATCCCTGAAGGCGATAGAGCTGATCAAACAAAGAAGGATCGATGCTCTTTATTTTATTCGCGCGATAGTCACGGAAAAAATGGTTTAGTTTTGCTAATTCATCCTGAATATAGCCTCGGCCGTCAAAAAATTCGGCTTTTAGCAACTCACCCGTATGTAGATTACTCAACGTTAAAATACGCGGACGAGGGGTCGAGAGGGTCGCAAACGCGGGCGTGGGTAAGATGGCGGCAGCGCCCAGCGCAACCCCACCTAACGCCAGCAGTTTGCGGCGATTAGCGTCAAATTTGTCCATGATAATCAGGTCTACAGTCAGTAAATGTGATCGAAATATATGCACTTCTGGCGCACGTCTTGCACCTTACCGGGCATCAAAGCCAGCGTCAAGGCGGCCTGTAGCGCAGAAAGGCCAACCCCAGACATTCGGGGCTGGTCCCTACGCTTTTTATTCGACAACTACATTACCTGAACTACTTCATTTATCTGATTAATTGTTCCGCTTTTGGCAAAATTTGTGCGCCGGATCGCGCCGTAACGTCGTAATTGTAAATATCTGTTCGATATTGTGTCTGACCATCAGCGCCAACAAAGGCGGTCAGATAATAGAGATTAACCGGAATATTCTGCCGGATATTAACGTAACGGGTATTACCTTCCTTCAACGCATCAGATATACGCGTGTCATTCCAGCCGGCATCCTGTAACAGCATATTTGCTAAATCAGATGCTTTATTAACCCGCACGCATCCGGAACTTAATGCCCGAGCATCTTTCTGGAACAGATTATGGTTAGGCGTATCATGCAGATAAATAGCGTCTGAGCTTGGCATATTAAACTTATAGCGGCCCAATGAGTTATGATCTCCCGGCGCCTGCTGGAAACGGAACGGCAAATTCGACGGCGTGATCGTTGACCAGTCCACGCGCCACGGATCGATGGCTTCTTTACTGTTCCAGCCGCGCAGCACGGTATAGTTATGGCGTTCCAGATAACCTGGGTCATTGCGCAGCTTTGGCAGAATGTCATTGCGTGCCAGCGTCGGCGGTACGTTCCACGGCGGGTTGACGACCACATTGTTCAGCGCGCTGCTCATCATCGGTGTTTTGCGATCGGGACGACCGACAATCACGCGCGAGGCCAGCGCTTCATTACCGTTCAGGTAATAGACCAACGAATATGCCGGAATATTCACCATAATCCCGGTAGAGACTTTCCCAGGAAGCAGACGCAGACGCTGAATATTCAGCGCCAGTACGCCAGCACGCTCGGCAGAAGAGACGTTCAGCCAGTCGCGAGTTGAGGTACCAATAACCCCGTCAGCGCCGAGACCTTGCGCCGCCTGGAACCGCTTAACCGCATCAACCAGTTGACGGTCATAGGCCGCAGGCCCGCTTTTCGCCACTTTTTTTGTTTTGCCGACGTTATCACCCGGCAACGGGATCGCCGGACTGGTATCCAGCATGCCATTACGCTGGAGGATTTCACGCAGTGCCGGAACATCACTGCTCCATTGACCTGGTCGTAATGACGCCGTCGACGTCAGCTTAGGCCAAGGGCGGGTATCCCCCACCAGCGCTAACAGCGCCTGATGCATCGCCGCATACTGCGGATGCTTCGGTGCAAGTGAGGCAATAAACGGCACCAGCGAACCATTATCCAGCGCCGTCTGCCACTTGTTCATCACCGACAGCGGCGGTGTCGCCAGCGTGTAAGGTTTATCGCTGTACAGCCAGCGATTACCCTGAACCGGGATACCGCTGATAAAATGCAGATAGCCCATCAGCGCATCAGAGAGCACGACATCGCGCGCCATGCCGCTGACGTTAGGATTAGTGAGCAGTTCAACCCATTGGGTAAACTGTGGCTGGAAACCGGCGATGGCCACTTCCGCAAGCTGCTGCTGGAAAGCGCGAACCGCCTCGCGGTTCTCCCACATCGGTTTCATCTCGCGGGCAGCGTAGAGCGTTACCAGCGGGTTCATGTAGACGGGTTGGTAGCCAGCGGGCAGTATCGACTGGATCTCAGCACGGCTTTTTGCCGCTGCGCCGTCCGCCAGTGGCTTAGTACCGACAAGGTTTGCCATCACAGGCGATTGCGCGCCCGGCTGGAGCAGTACCGGAGAAGGTTCTGCAGGCAGTGCGCTACTGTCAGACGGCACCAGTTCTGGCTCGCCTGCAACAGCCGTAAACAGTGGAGCAAACGCCATTGCCAGACACAAACTTACCGCTGACAACCGACGACCATTTTCTTTTTTCAGCAACATCCCTTGCCCCCTGTTAAATATACGAAGACCCGTAACGTGGGCTCACCTTCAGTATATAAAGACAAAAACTTTTTTGCCCGTTCAAATGTAAAGAAGTCTAAAGATAATAACGCGCTATAGGCTAAATACGGATAACAAAAAAGGCGACATAAATGTCGCCTTAGGTTCTGTTTTCGGATTAAGTGTCATTTCCCGGGTTCGCTATGCTCGTCCGGGCGACATGCTACACCTACGATGCGTCGGCGGTCCCGGGCAAGGTTTCCGGCAGCTGAGCGGCGAAGCCTCGCAGACCGACAACGTGAACGTGTTCATGGTTTTGTACCACTTTACGCACCAGTTTGTAGGTCGTACCTTTCTCCGGACTGATGTTTTCCGGTGCCGCGATAATCAGCTGCATTTCCAGACGCTCGCACAGTTCGAACAGCGTCGCGATGGAGCGGGCATCCAGACGTGCGGCTTCATCAAGGAACAGCAGACGGCACGGAGACAGGTCTTTACCACGCAGACGACGCGCTTCATCCTCCCAGCTCTGCACCACCATCACCAGAATTGACATCCCGGTACCGATAGCTTCCCCGGTAGACAGCGCGCCGGACTCCGCACGCAGCCAGCCGTCGGAACCACGGTTAACCTCAACTTCCATCTCCAGATAGCTACGGTAGTCGAGCAGCTCCTCACCAATGGTTTGCGGCGTGCGCTGGCCCATATCGATTTGCGGATTCAGGCGTTGATACAGCTTCGCCAGCGCTTCTGAGAAAGTCAGGCGATTGCTGTTGAACAGATCCTGATGCTGCTCGTGTTGCTCAGACAGCACGTCCAACAGCGTCGAGTGGGTTTCACGGACGTTCACGTTCAGACGCACGCTGTTCACCTGACCAAACGACACGCTCTGCAGACCCTGGTTCAGCTGGCGGATACGGTTCTGCTCGCGCTGAATGGTTTTGCGGATAATGTTCGCCACGCTTCGGGAGCTTATCGCCAGCTTCTGTTCGCGGTTGGTCAGCTCTTCCGTCAGGCGGCTCAGCTCGATTTCCATCTGTTCGATGGCTTCAACCGGGTCGTCGGTGCGGATGATATCCTGACGAATACGTTCGCGCAGGTGCTGGTAAACGGCGACAAAGAACTGGATCTTACGTTCCGGACGTTTTGGATCTTCCGACATGCGCAGCACATCGCGCAGGTGTTCGTTATCCGCCACGGCCAGACGCAGCGCACCCAGCGCCTTATCCGACATCGAGCGCAGATCGTCAGCGGAGAGATAAGCCAGCTCGCGACGGTGCAGACGACGTTCAACGTTGTTGTCTTTCACCAGACGCATCACTGCGCACCAGCCCGCTTTCGCGCTCACCACCTGCTCGCGCATTTCGAGATAATCACGTTCCAGTTTACGCAGCTTACGGGTCAGGTTATCCATCTCCGCTTCGCAGAAGGTCAGCGCTTTTTCCAGCTGATTACGGCGCGTACGGTTGTTACTTAACTGGGCATGCAGCTCGTCGCGGCGGATACGCGCGCGCTCTTCTGCACCGGCATCGGCGCGAACGCCAATATCTTTCAACTCTTTATAGAGATCGTTAAGCAGCTCTTTTTTGGTGTCATAAGAGCTTTTCAACGATGCCAGCACTTGGCTGTACTGGCTAACCTGCGCTGCGTGAGTACGCATTGCTTCACGAGCGCGGCTACGTTCACTTTCCGCCTGCGCCAGACGTTCACGCAGTTTTTCGTTGAGATCGCTGTTGCCGGAGAGCATCTCAGCCGAATCGGAATAACCAAAGTGCGCGCGACGCTGTACCACTTCCGTGAGGGCAAACGCCTGCTGACGCGCTTCACGCTGCACCTGCTGTGACCAGGCATAATCTTCTTTCAGCTGTTCAAACTGCTCCGGGTCGTTCTGCAGAACAGAAGCGATCGGCTCCAGTTTCGCCAGCTGATTGCCGTGCTGCTGAATGAAGCGCGCGGCTTCCTGAGCTTCGTCCAGGCGTTCCTGAATTTCTTCAACGCGGTCAGCCAGCGTTTCGTCTGCCAGCAGGCTCAGGCGCGGAAGCAGACGGTTAAGCAGGGCCACGCCCTCTTTCGCCTGCTCGTACTGTGCCTGCTGCTGCTGGTTATCGCTTTCGTGGCTGCTGAGCGTACGTTCCAGTTCGTTGCGACGGGCGTTCAGTTTGCGGATTTCCGCTTCCGGATCGTCCTCAAACGCTACCGACAGATGGCTGCCGATAAAACGGCTGAACGCCTGGTGTAGACGCTGGGTTTTCTGTACGTCGAACGACAGGGTCGCAAAACGTTCGGACAGCCCTTCTCGCTCGGCGTGCAGGCTCTCAATTCGGCTTTCGCGCGCAGCACGACCAAACAGCGGTACCGATGGGAAGCGGGAATAACGCCACTGGCGGTCGGAGGTTTTCACCACCACCGCTTTTTCCAGTTCATCGACGTTGAATACGCTGTCATCAAAGGACTGCGGATCCCCTTCAATCAAATAGAGATCTTCCGGGCAATCTTCCAGCCCTTCCAGATACTCGGCGATCTGCGACAGGTCCGGTACCACGATAGCGTGGCGAGACGGCCCGTATAACGCGGAGAAATACGGCGCATCGTCGAGGCTAACGTCATCATAAATTTCGGACAGCAACACGCCGCCAAAACGTTCTGCCAGCGTATTAAGGCGTTGGTCTTCAGAACCGCCTGGCTGGCTAAGACGCTCAATTTCATCATCGACGGCACGTTTACGCGCACCAACTTCGTCGCGTTCAACGATGGCTTCACGTTCACGTTCCAGCAGCTGTTGCAGGTATTCGGTTACATCCTGGCTGGACTCAAACTGCTCGCCGCTCTGCTCACACAGCTGACTTAAGCTGTTTTGTGCCGCCAGCCATACCGGCGCACGATGCATCAGCGCGGAGATGCGCGATTGCAGCTGTTCCTGCTCCTGACGCAGCGCCATACGCTGTTCGCGGGCATCGGTCACGCAGTCGCTCAGCGCAGCGATACGCGCTTCCAGCTCGTGATGCAGCTTTTCGAGTTCGTCGATACCGTACTGTTTGCCCTGACGCTTGCAGAAATCAGCCAGCAGACGCTCGGCTTCCTGCTGCTCACGCAGACGCTGTTCCAGTTCTGTCAGACGGCTGCGCAGCGGCTGCGCTTGCTCCGCCAGATGACGCTGGTTGACGCCGTCGCGCAGCAGTTCACGCGCCACTTCCCAGGCTTCGTTACGCGCCAGCGGGCCGTTAATGGCCTCAACAATCTGGAACGCCTGTTCAAACTGGCTGTGCGCGGTCTGCGACACACTCATTTTTTGTTCGAGGGTCAGCAGTTTTTCCGTTGCTTCCTGCTCTTTGGCCTGGAAGGTTTCCAGCCATTCGCCCGCGCTTTCCGGCGTTAAGTCCGGCAAATGACACAGCGCTTTCGCACGCTCCAGCGCTTGTAGCGCCTGTGTGTACTGAATGGCGCGGGTTTGCTGGACGTCCAGCGCCTGCTGGTAGTCAGCGAGCTGGCTTTTCAGCTCATCCACTTCCAGTTCGGCGGCTTCCGCGCGCGCTTCGTTCTCTTCTTGCTGCTCGGCGGCTTCGGCCACCACTTCGTTCTGCTCTTCCAGACGAATTTGCAGCTCATCTAAGTCCGCTTCATAGCGTTCAATTTTTTCTTGCTGACGCAGCGCCGTCTGCACCAGGTTCAGATGATCGCTAGCGGCCTGGTGGTCAGCCTCCAGATCCCCTTCGGCACCGTTGTGTTCCTGGAGCTCACGGGCCATGTCGACGTGTTTGTACTGCTCTGCCGCCAGCTGAGAGCGAGAGGTGTACAGTTCGCGACGGTATTCCAGCGCTTTATCAAGATGCACACGACGCTCGTTAGCGTGGCGCATGTAGTCGGCGGCCACGTAGTCGGTGGCTTCAGAAATCAGATGTTTAAACAGGTCACGGTCAGACTGAGTGACGCGAATCGCTTCCAGCGTCATGCGGTTTTCACGCAGCGCCGCTTCCATATCCTGGAAGGCTTTACGCACACCGCTGTTTTCCGGCAACAGATAGTCACGCAGCGAGCGGGTAATTGCGCTGGAAATACCGCCGTACAGCGAGGCTTCAATCAGACGGTAGAACTTGCTACGATCCGCCGCGGAGCGCAGGCGACGGGCCACGATGCCCAAATCGAACATCAGCGCATGGTAATCCGTAATCGAGTTGAACTGCTTGAACTGCACGCCTTCGATGGTATCAAGCTTGTCCTTCAGCTCTTGCAGGCTCAGTACGCGCGCCTGGCGTTCATTCAACGTTTCAGTCAGCAGCTGCGTTGGCTGAATGGAGGTTGGCAGGCCCTGAATCGCAAATGGCTTGATGTCAACTTTACGGTCGCGCCCGGCAACCTGCTGTAGACGCACGCCCACCACCACGCGCTGATGGCGTGAGTTCATCACGTCCAGCACAGAATAACAGACGCCGGCTTTTAGCTTACCGTGCAGGCCTTTATCGCGAGAACCGCTGGTGGCCCCGGCTTCCGTGGTGTTACGAAAGTGCAGCAGGGTTAAGTCAGGAATCAGCGCCGTGACGAAAGCCGCCATGGTGGTGGATTTACCGGCACCGTTACCGCCCGAAAGCGTGGTCACCAGTTCATCTAAATCGAAGGTACGGGCGAAGAACCCGTTCCAGTTAATCAGCGTTAGCGAACGAAATTTACCGCGATCGATCATTACTCTTCCTCCCCGCTATCCTGCTGATTGTCGTCGTTCTCGTCATTGAGCTGCAGATGGTTTTCAATCGCCATCGCTTCGCCATCGCGAATCATGCGCAGTTGCGCTTCACGCGCGTCATCGCCGGAGCGAACGTCGGCGCCAAAGCGGAACACCGATTCGGTAATGCGGAATTTGCTGCTGTCATGCCCCATAAACCACACCATCCCAAGACGGCGCAGGCGGTTCAGCGAGGAGCGGACTTTCTCTTGCAGCTTCTGACGATCAAGATCAGAACCGGTTGAGCGGTTATTCACCAGCTTCAGCAGTTTGGCTTCGTCGGCCAGCGACAGTAGCTCATCGTAGAGCTCCTGTTGGGTGAAGATGCCTTCATTCGCCAGACGTTCCGGGCTCAGGTACAGGTAGCAAAGAATTTTGCCGACCATCATGTCCAGTTCGGATAAGACCGAGCGAGGAATCAGCGTAGTAGAGCGCGGGCGCAGATAGAAGAACCCTTCCGGCGCGCGAATCAGCTCTACGTTATAGCGGGCGTAAAACTCTTCCAGATATTCCTGGAAATCCATTAAAAAGGCGTGGTTGTCCAGTTCATCCAGACCGATGTGGCGACCACCGCGCAACGCGCTATCCAGCGCCGGGAAAAGGGGGTTGGCCAGGGCCTGTGCCAGTTTAACCGGCATCACTTGTTCAATATTTATCGATGACATGCGCCTGTACCTTGGCTCCGTAATCATTAATCGACTGCCATTTAGCCGGCAGTCCGGTGAAATCTGCTTGCGCCACGCCCAAACGTACCGCCTGGTCTACCACGATTCTCGCGACGTCGAAGTGACGCGCGCGCGGATACTGCACCAGGTATTCTTTCACCACCAGACCGAGGTCCAGCGGCAGCTGTTTGGTTCGATAGATAGCCAACTGTTCTTCAATTAGCGCGGCGAGCTGTTCGCGAATTTCGTTAAATTCTTCGTACTCTAAATCCGGCGGAAGTTCCCCGGTGACCTCTTCGTCGCGCAGCGTCATCTCTTCATCACGCATGTCCAGCAGACGGTCGGCGCTGGCGTAGGTGAGCGCCCACGGCGCGTCGAAGTAAGACTGTACCGACTGGCGCAAACGCTGAGCAAACACGCGGTTTTTATCCATATCGATAGCGGTACGGATAAATTTATGCACGTGGCGGTCGTAGCCAATCCACAGGTCAATCGCCTGCTGGCCCCAGCTCACGATGCGGTCAAGCTTGCTTTGCAGATCGAATACCAGCCTGTCCACAAAGTGCAGATCGTTATGGCTCAACGTCGCATCCTGAATACGCAGCAGGTTGGCCTGTAGCTTGTCGCCCGCGGCATCTAACGTATCCTGCAGTTCACGCAGGGTGCCGGAGGTTTCAGAAAGCAGCAGCTCACAGCTGGAGATAGCCGCGCGCCAGTCTTTGTTCAGCAACTGGGCAATATCGTCTTTCACCGATTGCTGCTGCTCGTCCATAATGCGCTGCGTCAGATCGATACTGTCGAATATCTCGGCCACCGAGTATTTCAGCGGTGCGTAAACGTTACGATGCCAGTGAAATTCATCGCCACCCTCGTCGGCGGAATCCGCCGCGCGCTTGAGCTCGCTGGCAACAATCGACAGCTGCATAGAGAGGCGCAGAGTGGAGAATTCACGCTGACGAATATAATAGTCGGTGATGCCAATCCCCAGCGGAGTCAGACGATAAATGGCGTTGCCTTCCGTGATTTCGCTGGTAAAGCGGTTCAGCAGACGTTGGCGAACCAGGTCGTTAATCGCGTTATTGGCACGAGTCCCGATGGTTTCACTGGTTTGCTCAAACGCATCACTGACGTGACGAAACGCGTCCACCAGCTCGCCTTCCGTCATTTCACCTTCCAGTCGTTCACCGTTCAGCGTTGCAATAGCCAGCAAAAACGAGAGCCTATCGACGGGTAGCGAAATGGCGAAATCATTTTTCCTGGCCCAGGCAACCAGTTCGGGGACTGTCTGGGAAAATTCACTCATCGTTTATCCTTGTTTCTGTCTGCGGCTTCAGCGCGGTGACATGAATATAACGCCCCAGGCTAATATAGGGTTCCTGGCGGCAATAGCGCGTTTCAAGCTCCAGCAAAATATCAAAACTGTTTTTTTGCATCTGTTTATCGCGCAAATAGTCATGAAACACCCGCACGCCGGTTTTCCCGTCAATTTGCCAGCCGCTCTCTTCCAGCCAGCGATAGACCTGTTGCGGATCGCGCGGGTAGTTCGGCGACAGCGTACGTCTTTTCTTTTTAGGCATGCCTAGCGCCACGTAATCGAAGTTGCCGACCACCATGTTACGCATCAACAGGCCGTTTGCATTGTAGAACATTAATGATAATGCGCCGCCCGGACGCAGCACCGACCACAGCGTGTTAAGCACGTCCTGCGGTTCGGCCACCCACTCCAGCACAGCATGGAACAATATCAGATCAACCGGGCTTTCCAAATGCTCAGCCACATCCTGGACCGCGCATTGTACGAAATGCATGTTGTGGCTCACACCTTTCTCGCAGGCGGCCTGCGTTGCCCGGGCGATCATCTCTTCGGAAAGATCGCATAGCGTTACGTGATGACCACGCTCCGCCATTTTGATGGCCGTCTGGCCTTCACCACCACCGGCATCCAGGATACGCAGCGGCTGCGGCCCCATTTTAGCCAGCAGCGCGTCAAGATCTTGCCACAGAATAGCCTGGCGCAGCTGTCCCTTCGTGGTGCCGTATATATTGCGGGAAAATTTATCCGCAATGTCATCGAAATTGCGATCCTTCACAGGACATCCTCACATCGCCAGTGACAAAGGGGCTATTTTGTCACACCCACGGCGATAATGAAGCTATCTGGTGTAATATCGCTGCATTCATACGGTCGGATGGTTAAAAAAGGAACGGTGCCGAATGCTTTTTACGCTGAAAAAGTATATTGGCGGCATGATGCTGCCGCTGCCCCTGCTTCTGTTGCTGATAGGTTTGGGAATATTCCTGGTCTGGTTCACCCGCTTTCAAAAACTGGGCAAAGGGGCCATTACCGTAGGATGGCTGGCGCTGCTGCTGCTCAGTCTTCAGCCGGTCGCTGATGGGTTACTCAAACCGATTGAAGATAAATACCCGACATGGCGCGGTGAAGAACCCGTGAAGTACGTTGTTGTACTCGGTGGCGGGTATACCTGGAACCCGGAGTGGGCGCCCAGTTCAAACCTTATCAACAACAGTTTGCCAAGGCTTACTGAAGGTATTCGTCTGTGGCAGGCCAATCCGGACGCGAAGATTATCTTCACCGGTGCGCGGGCAACCACGAATACGGTAAGCACCGCAGAAGCGGGGGCCAGAGTTGCTGAGAGCCTTGGCGTACCGCGCAGCGAAATCATCGTGCTCGATACCCCGAAAGATACCGAAGAAGAGGCCGGCGCCGTGAAGGCTGCCATCGGCGACGCCCCTTTCCTACTGGTGACATCAGCGTCTCATTTGCCTCGTGCGATGATCTTCTTTCAACACGCCGGGCTGCACCCGCTGCCTGCGCCAGCCAACCAGTTGGCCATCACCTCTCCGCTTAACCCGTGGGAGCGTATCATCCCTTCCCCGGTTTGGCTGATGCACAGCGACCGGGTCGGATATGAGACGCTGGGACGAATCTGGCAGTGGTTGAAAGGGGGCTCAGGAGAGCCAGGGGAGCAGTGATTTTGAGGCCAGATCGAAGTTGGCCCGGCTGAATTTGCCGGTATTAACCAACTGCTCAACCTCATCCCACAGCAGATATAGCCAGCGCCGCCAGAGAAACGCCTCTGAGACCGGCGCGCGCTGGAGATAGTGCCAGAGCAGCTGTTCCGCTTGCCCGCTCTCATGCAGCCGGAACAACTCATATTCACGCGGTGCCCAGAGAATCGCCCCCGGTCCTACCATCGCCAGCAGCTGATCGCTGCGGGAATCTTTCAGCATGCTGCGCAAAGTCAGATGCCCGTGCACCAGAACGCAGTTATCGCTAAAACCTTCAAACAGCGCATCGAGACACTCACGGGTGCGAAACAGCAGCCGCTTATCCTGCATGGTCAGCCCGGTATTCTGGTAAAGATTGAGCGTTCCCCACAGCACTTCAATACGCTGGCGATACCAGTGCGGCCAGCTATTTTCCTGCGTACCGTCAACAAAGCCGACGCAGCCTGAGCTGTCTACCCGATGCCATGCCAGCAGCGCTTCCACGATTTGATCTTTTAGCGCGTCCCACCGCTGAGGGTTACGGGTGGGTGCTTCAACGGGTACGCCGCGCAGGCGCTCAAGCAACAGTACGTCTGGCCCTGGGTGTTCTTCATGCGTCATCACCCCATATACCACCGGCATCCGCACGGTGCCGTGACGAGCCAGCGTGGAGATTTTCCATGCCAGCTGGCGCGCTACGCCTGGCGATGAAAAGCTCCTCGCCAACAGCGGCATGGGATTTCCTTCGGCATCATACAGCGACCACAGCGCGGTATCCGTCTGCTCGTTAATACATTCCACACGGCTGAGCGATTCTCCCAGCAGGTGGCTGAGTTCTGCACGTAGCTGTTCCATGTCAGATTACCCCTATGAAAGCCATTGCTTTCATAATGAGCATATGAAATATGAATTTCACCAGACAAGATCAAAATTGAAACAGAAAGTCAGGAAATACCCGAGATGTAGTCAATAATGTTGCCCCCTCAGAACGAGGGGGCGACGGGATTACTTCAGCTCAGCGCGAACGCGGGCCAGATCTTCCGGTGTATCCACCCCTGTGCCCGGCACTTCTTTTGCCACCGCAACGTGAATTTTTTCTCCGTACCACAGCACGCGCAGCTGTTCGAGCATCTCAATGTGCTCCAGCGGGCTTGGCGCCCAGTTGACGTAGCGGCGGATAAATCCAGCGCGGTAGCCGTAAATGCCAATGTGGCGCAGCAGCGTATCGCCAATCGCTTCGCGGCTGTTGGCAAAACGATCGCGATCCCATGGGATCGTGGCTCGGGAGAAGTACAGCGCGTAGCCGTCTTTATCCATGACCACTTTTACCGCGTTCGGGTTAAAAGCTTCTTCTGCATCATGGATCGGCACCGCCAGCGTTGCCATACCGGAATGGCTGGCCGCCAGGTTTTCCGCTACCTGACGGATAATTACCGCCGGGATCATCGGCTCGTCGCCCTGCACGTTAACGATAACGGTATCATCGCTAAAACCGCATTTCTCGACCACTTCCGCCAGACGCTCGGTTCCGGACTGATGATCGGCACGGGTCATGCACACTTCGCCACCGGCCGCTTCAACGGCTTTCGCTACGTCAGCATGGTCAGTTGCCACAATGATGCGATCGGCTCCAGACTCACGCGCGCGTTCCAGTACGTGCACAATCATCGGTTTGCCGTTGATATCCTGTAACGGCTTTCCCGGCAGACGCGTGGACGCAAAACGAGCGGGAATAATCACGACAAAACTCATGGTCGATTCTCTTCAGCAGCTAAAACGCGGGCTTCGTTTTCCAGCAATACGGGGATTCCGTCACGCAGGGGAAACGCCAGATTATCAAGTTTGCAAATCAGTTCTTGCTTGTCCTGGCTGTAGTAGAGTTTGCCGTTGCAAACCGGGCAGGCAATAATTTCAAGTAGACGGTGATCCATGGTTCCTCCTGATGGGCCGTATCGAAAACCAGTGCAGCATATCATAGAGCGCTACCGGTCTACGTCAATCTCCCAACCGTGTCGTTGTTCACTAAAGAGTTTTTCAGCCACCGCACCGAGTTTCACCCGCGTCGCACCCTGCCAGCGGGCAAAATCGTTAATGGCCTGAATGAGCCCCTTTTCCAGATGCTGGCTGACCCGCACGCCCGTTTCCAGGTACAGTGCAAAAATTTCCAGCACCCCATCTGTACGATGCATCTTGCTGTCCATACGCCCAACGATTTCCCCACGATGCAGCAATGGCAGCACAAAGTAGCCGTACTGGCGTTTCGGCGCTGGCGTGTAGCACTCCAGGCGGTAGGTAAAGTTGAAAAATTGCTCTGCACGTTTGCGATCCCACACCACGGGATCAAACGGTGAAAGCACGGCGCTATGCGTCGCGTTCAGCTTCCCCTCCGCCGCACGCTTCAATTCCGGCAGCAGGCTCTGGTGTACCCACATTTCACCAAGCTGTTCGACGTCAACCGGCACCACCAACTGGCGCTCCTGCCACTCAGCCAGCAGTAAAGCGAGAGCGGGGCGGCGCAGACGGTAATAATCCGCCAGCCACTCTGGGCGGAAAATGCCCAGGCTGCGAGCACTGTTTTCCAGCATAACGGCCTCGGCCTGTGGTTGGGCCAGCGCATCGGTTTCATCGTTCCAGCAAGGCATAACGCGTTCAGTTAGATCGTAGACCCGTTGGAAGTTGCGACGTTCGATAACCATCACTTCCCCGGCGGTAAAGAGGCCTTCGAGATGACGTTTATGCGGTTTCCATTCCCACCAACCGCTCTCCCCCTTACGTGGGTGAACGAAATCAGCCGAGCGCACCGGGCCATTCTGTGCAATATGGGATTTCAACGCGGCGATGTCATCGGCGTGTTCGTCCATCCAGCTCTGGTGATACTTCCAGCCCATATTGTGTGGGGCAAGCATACGATGCCTGACCAGAGAGAAGTCACTTCGCGGAAGGAAGCAGGCTTCATGTGCCCAGTATTCCATTAATTCACCGCGAGAAAGCGCCTCATCCAGCCACGATGGCGAATAAGCACCAAGACGGCTGAAGAGCACCAGATAGGGGCTACGCGCGACCACGTTGATGGTGTCAATTTGCAACAGGGACATTTGCTGAATAGCAGGAAGAATATCGGCCGCCCTAGCCAAGCGGCGCGGGCGGTTAAGCAACCCCTGTGCCGCGAGATGAAGATGGCGTGCGGCACGAAGGGTAAGATGCAACTTAGACATGCGGACTCCCCTAATTGTCGCCGAGGCCGTTTAGCGTCGTGCGAGGGTAATCAGTTCCTGAAGCAGCGTCTGTGCGCGGTCACCGGACAGTACGGCGTCCACCGGCAGATACCACCAGTTTTCATGCGCAAAGCGGCGGCATTTCACCGCATCTTTTTCCGTCATTATCAGCGTCTGGTCGGGGTTAACCAATGCCAGCACGTCTGCTTCGACCAGCGCTTGATGATCCGCTAACGCCACCGTACGCACGGGATGCGCGCCGCAGTCGTTAAGCGTGGCGAAAAAGCGTGGGGGGTGGCCGATACCGGCCATTGCGACCACATTCTGTAAGGTTGATACCGGACGACGCTCGCCGGTTAACAGGTTAATGGCATCGCCAGGCTTAAGGTGCATCGGAATTTCACCCGACAGCGCTTCGCCGCCGTTCACAATGCGTGCATCGACTGAATCCAGCCTTGAGGCCCGCTCACGCATTGGCCCTGCGGGAAGCCACCAGCCGTTACCAAAGCGGCGTACGCCGTCGATAACCACAATCTCTTTATCACGTGCCAGGCGGTAGTGCTGCAGGCCATCGTCGGTGACGATAAGCTGGAGATCGTGCGCTGCCAGCAGAGCTTTCACGGCATCGACGCGGATCGGAGATACAGCGACGGGAGCCCCCGTGCGCTGGAAAATAAGGACTGGTTCATCGCCGGCCTGAGCCGTAGTTGTTTGCGCCGTTAACAACAGCGGATAACGTTCGGCTTTACCGCCGTAGCCGCGCGACACGACACCAACGCGAATCCCCTGACGCTGTAGCTGCTCCACCAGCCAGATGACAACCGGCGTTTTACCATTGCCGCCCGCCGTGAGGTTTCCCACCACCACAACGGGACAAGGCGACCGCCAGGATTTCTTAATACCAAGCTGATAGCACAGGCGGATGATGCCGCTCACCAGGCCATACAGCCAGGAGAGCGGTAGCAGCAGTAGCCAAAGCGGCGATTCGCCTGACCAGATTTTCGCTATCATTCGCCAAACTGCATTTTGTGCAGCTGCGCGTAGACGCCGCGATGGGCAAGCAGGTCGTTATGGTTACCACGTTCAACGATCTGGCCATCTTCAACAACGATAATTTCGTCAGCTTGTTCAATGGTCGACAGGCGGTGGGCAATCACCAGCGAAGTGCGGTTCTTCTGGAGCTCATCAAGCGCGGCCTGAATCGCACGTTCGGACTCCGTATCCAGCGCCGAGGTGGCTTCATCAAGGATCAGGATTGGGCTGTTGCGCAGCAGCGCACGCGCAATAGCGATACGCTGACGTTGGCCACCGGAAAGCAGCACGCCGTTTTCGCCGATCACGGTATCGAGGCCGTTATCCATCTTATTGATAAAGTCCATCGCATAGGCCATGCGGGCGGCTTCTTCAATCTGCTCACGGCTGAATTCATCCGTACGCGCATAGGCAATGTTGTTAGCCACCGTGTCGTTGAACAGATGCACATTTTGCGATACCAACGCGACCTGGTTACGTAGAGAGGAAAGCTTGTACTCGCGCAGGTCGTGACCATCGAGCAGAATTTCTCCTTCATCGATATCGTAAAAACGGGTCAACAGGCTCGCAATGGTGGATTTACCTGAGCCAGAACGACCCACAAGCGCAACGGTTTTACCCTCAGGAATGGCCAGGCTTATCTTTTTCAATGCTGGCGTATCGCGGCCAGGATAGGTGAAGGTTACGTTGCGGAATTCGACGTTGCCTTTTGCTCGGTCAATATCCAGTTTGCCTTCGTCTTTTTCTTGTTCGCTATCCAGGATAGAGAATAGCGTCTGACATGCAGCCATACCGCGCTGGAACTGGGCGTTAACGTTAGTCAGTGACTTCAGCGGACGCATCAGCGCAATCATGGACGAGAAGACCACAGTGATGGTACCTGCGGTCAGGGTTTCCATTACGCTCGGGAAGCTTGCAGCATACAGCACGAATGCTAACGCCAGCGACGCAATCAGCTGAATGATCGGGTCAGAGATAGAAGACGCAGAAACCAGCTTCATGCCCTGTAAACGCATTTTGTTGCTGACCTTATCAAAGCGGTTGGTTTCCACTTCCTGGCCACCAAACATCAGCACTTCTTTATGCCCTTTCAGCATCTGCTCAGCGCTGGTGGTCACCTGCCCCATGGTGTTCTGCATGTTTTTACTGATGTTACGGAAGCGCTTAGAGACGATGCGGATAGCCATCGAAACGATAGGCGCCAGGACAATCAGAATAATCGACAGTTGCCAGCTGTAATAGAACATCATGATGAACAGGCCAATGATAGACGCCCCTTCACGCACCACGGTAATCAGCGCGTTTGATGACGAAGAAGCAACCTGTTCAGAGTCGTAGGTAATGCGCGACAGCAGCGTACCGGTCGACTGTTTATCGAAGAAAGAGACCGGCATCCCCATCATATGACCGAACAATCGGCGACGCATGGTCATGACAACCTTGCCGGAAACCCAGGATATACAGTAGCTTGAGATATAGCTTGTGATACCACGCAGGATCATCAAGCCAACAACGACCAGCGGCATCCACAGCAGCACTGAGCGATCCGTTTTACCAAAACCATCATCCAGTAACGGTTTAAGAAGCGATAGCATGAAGGTATCGCTGGCTGCGTTAAGGATTAACGCAACGCCCGCCACGAGCAGCCCAGCTTTGTACGGTGCAATAGTCGGCCAGAGTCGGCGGAAGGTCTGCCACGTGGAGAGATCTTTGTCGTTCTGCATTCAAAAAACCAGCTTGTGTTGAAATAGCCGCATATTCTACCCGTTATCGCGAGTCTCGCCAAACCACTGATGATACCAACGTGGTAAAAGTTGATCTCGTAAGCCTTCAATCCGCCAGCTATTTGCGCTAAATGTCACCGTTATCTGCCCCTGATGTGGGGTATCAAACCAGGCATATCGCTGCTGTAGATAGCGCGTCTTCACCTTAGTGGAAGGCAGTCGCCACGCGTTATAGCGGGATGCGGAAGCCAGAGCGGCAACGCCGCCCACCCGTTGTAGCAGTGCCATTCCCGATGATGTCGAGCTGCCGTGATGTGGAACCTGAATAATTGTAGACGCAAACGGCTGCCAGTAATGGCGTATCATGGCCATTTCCGCCGGTAATTCAATATCTCCGGTCAGCAGGATACTGTTCTTGCCATCATCAACCCTGACCACGCATGAGCCGTTATTGCCTTTTGCTGGTGGCCCGGGTAACGGCCAGAGCGCCTGAAACGTAAGCCCCTGCCATTGCCAGCGCTCGCCCCGGGCACAGGGTTGATGCCCCTGCCATCCCAGTGGGCTTCTCACCCACATTCCAGGCCAGGCTTTTTGCAACGAATGCAGCCCGCCACGGTGATCCAGATGATCGTGGCTGAGAATAATCCCCTGTGGCGTAAGCTGGTGCCAGCGCAGCCAGGGAATAATAAGCTGTTCACCGCTGTCGCCATCGGGCCATGCCAGTCCCGTATCATAGAGAAGCGCGTTATCTCCCCGGGAAATAACCATGGCCAAACCCTGGCCGACATCAAGCATAGTGACCTGCCAGCGGTCCGGTGGCGTTTGTCGCCAGACGGGGAATGAAAGTAGCGTGCACAACGACACAGCAACCGCTGGAAAGCGAAGCCAGCCATTCAGTTTCCACATCAGTAGCACCAGCCACGGCACCAATGACATACCTAGCCAGGCGCTTCCAATCCTCCACCATCCCGTAGGCAGGAGCCTAAGATAGCCAAAGACTACCGACATCACCCAATCGCCGCTATGCCAGGCCGCCATCTCGATAACAGTAGGCCCACATAAATGCATTAACATGGCGCATAAAATCAGCGGCACGGCAATAAACGTGACGACCGGAACCGCAATCAGGTTAGCAAAGAGCGATGTCATACTAACGCCGTGAAAAAGCAGAATCTGCAACGGTGCCAGTAGCAGCATCAGCCCCAACTGTAGGTGGACAAGGCTCATCAAGGGACGCACCAGGCGCGGAAAACCCTCCGTGCGCAGCGGAAACCACTGATACCAGAATATTAAGGTCGCAACCGCAAATGCTGATAACCACAGACTATCGGAGAGTATCGCCAGCGGATCAATGAATACGATAATCGCCAGACAGCATAGCCATACCTCCCACCCCGTCCAGCGCAGGCCGCTGAGCCGCAGCAGGCACCAGACAAGCGCGGCGATAACGGTTCTCAGCGCGGGTGGCTGCATGCCTGTCAGCATGGCGTAGGCAACCCCCCCTGACAGTGAGACCAGCAGCGGTAAGCGCCAGTTAATCAGCCAGCCCGGCAGGAAAAACTGAATCGCGCGAATAAGCAGCCAGCCAATGGATGCGCCTAGCGTAATATGCAGGCCGGATATCGCCATCAGGTGTGATGTTCCGGTCTCCTGCATCAGCGCTTTAATCTCTGGAGAAACGGAAAGCCTTTCGCCCATGCCTAGTGCGAGCATCACATCGCGCCAGTAGAAATCAGCAAGCGTAGTTTTTAGCGAGTTAAGATAACGAGCCCGCAGGCTACAGGTACTATCCAGCACCTGCGCGTCAATAATCCGCCCGGTCAGCGATCGATGCTGAGACAACGCATAGCGTTGAGAATCGAACCCACCATCATTGAGCTGACCGTGCACCGCCCTGGCGCGAATCGTCATACGCCAGCGCTGGCCAGCACAGGACGATTGCGGCAGATAGCTGCCGTACAATGCAATTGCCGGGCTGACAAACAACCGATGCCCTTCCAGCGTCGTAATCTTTCCCTGATGTGTCGTTTGCCCATCGGTCTGCGTGAGCAGTATCTCGACCTGCCGATTTTTCGCTGGAATAGCTTCAGCAGGCCATTGAACCTGCCACGCCGCCAGGACACCCCAGCAGAAGACCAAACCAGTAATGCCTACTCTCCGCCCTATCTTGCTGCACGTGCCCAACACAATCAGAATTGGAATGGCAATATAGATGGCGTTAAGCGGCGGTAAGGCCGGTAGCACAGTAAGCGGTAAAACACCTGCCAGTATGCAGCATGCAAGCTCGGGTAGACGCATCAACACCTCCTTGTTGGCCGAAGTGTTGCGCACACCGTTTGCGTTGTCGCGCATCATCCGTCGCGATTACGAGAAGGATTCAGAAGAACATTCGCTGCATGCAGCCGTTGCAGTAAAAGTGTGGAGGCTGATTCCAGATGACAGGAAAAAAGCTGGACGACAGAAATGAAAAAAGCACCCGTAGGTGCTTTTTTCTCAACCAAGTTTACCGCCAGATGGCAGGTGAAACTCAATCATAAATATTGGCGCGATCGCGCAGTTCTTTACCCGGCTTAAAGTGCGGCACGTACTTGCCTTCCAGTTCCACTTTGTCGCCAGTCTTCGGGTTACGCCCGGTACGTGGTGCTCTGTAGTGCAGAGAGAAGCTGCCGAAACCGCGGATTTCAATGCGCTCGCCCTGTGCCAGGGTTGAAGCCATATGCTCCAGCATCTCTTTCACCGCATCTTCCACTGCTTTAGCAGGGATATGGGATTGCTGGCTGGCAAGTCTTTCAATCAATTCTGACTTGGTCATGATTCCTCCGGTTTCCTTTAACGGAAAATTAGCTAACAGCTTATTAAACAAGGGCGGCCGTAGCCGCCCTTTGTGCTAGATTACAGGCCTAAACCTGCAATCTGTCAAGTAAACTAATCACAATTCAGGTTGTTAAACCCAAATGCGTAAGATTACTCGCCTTTAGCTGCTTTGAATGCTTCAGCCATTGCGTTGGAGAAATTGCCTTCTTCCTGTTTGTTGTTAACAGTAGCGATTGCATCTTTCTCGTCAGCTTCGTCTTTAGCACGTACGGACAGGCTAATTGCGCGGTTTTTACGATCAACACCGGTGAATTTAGCTTCAACGTCGTCACCAACGCTCAGTACCAGAGTTGCATCTTCAACGCGGTCACGGGATGCTTCAGAAGCACGCAGGTAACCTTCAACGCCGTCAGCCAGTTCTACGGTTGCGCCTTTAGCGTCAACTGCAGTTACTTTACCGTTAACGATAGCGCCTTTCTTGTTCAGAGCAACCCAGTTGTTGAACGGATCTTCTGCGAGCTGTTTAACGCCCAGGGAGATACGTTCACGTTCTGCGTCAACCTGCAGAACAACTGCAGCGATTTCGTCGCCTTTTTTGTATTCACGTACTGCTTCTTCGCCTGCAACGTTCCAGGAGATGTCAGACAGGTGAACCAGGCCGTCGATGCCGCCGTCCAGGCCGATGAAGATACCGAAGTCAGTGATAGACTTGATTTTACCTTCAAC
>NZ_CABTJS010000015.1:0-8183 GCF_902485085.1 uncultured Kluyvera sp. | reverse complement strand
TTTGTAATTTTACAGGCAACCTTTTATTCACTAACAAATAGCTGGTGGAATATATGACTATCAAAGTAGGTATCAACGGTTTTGGCCGTATCGGTCGCATTGTTTTCCGTGCTGCTCAGGAACGTTCTGACATCGAGATCGTTGCAATCAACGATCTGTTAGACGCAGACTACATGGCTTACATGCTGAAATATGACTCCACTCACGGCCGTTTCAACGGTACCGTTGAAGTGAAAGACGGTCATCTGATCGTTAACGGTAAAAAAATCCGTGTTACCGCTGAACGTGATCCGGCTAACCTGAAGTGGAACGAAGCAGGCGTTGACGTTGTTGCTGAAGCAACTGGTCTGTTCCTGACTGACGAAACCGCACGTAAGCACATTGCTGCTGGCGCGAAAAAAGTGGTTCTGACTGGTCCTTCTAAAGACAACACCCCTATGTTTGTTAAAGGCGCTAACTTTGACAAATACGAAGGTCAGGACATCGTTTCTAACGCATCTTGCACCACTAACTGCCTGGCACCGCTGGCTAAAGTTATCAACGACAACTTCGGCATCATCGAAGGTCTGATGACTACTGTTCACGCGACCACCGCTACTCAGAAAACCGTTGATGGCCCGTCTCACAAAGACTGGCGCGGCGGCCGCGGCGCAGCTCAGAACATCATCCCATCCTCTACCGGTGCTGCTAAAGCAGTAGGTAAAGTACTGCCAGAACTGAATGGCAAACTGACTGGTATGGCGTTCCGCGTTCCAACCCCTAACGTATCCGTAGTTGACCTGACCGTTCGTCTGGAAAAAGCTGCTTCTTATGAAGAAATTAAGAAAGCAATCAAAGCTGCTTCCGAAGGCGCAATGAAAGGCGTTCTGGGTTACACCGAAGACGACGTTGTATCTACTGATTTCAACGGTGAAGTTTGCACTTCCGTATTCGATGCTAAAGCTGGTATCGCACTGAACGACAACTTCGTTAAACTGGTTTCCTGGTACGACAACGAAACTGGTTACTCTAACAAAGTTCTGGACCTGATCGCTCACATCTCCAAATAAGTTGAGATGAGTATCTGATCCAAAAAGGCGACTTCGGTCGCCTTTTTTTATGACCAAAATATTTACACACCAAGGATTGCATCATGATTAACAAAATTTTCGCTCTCCCGGTCATTGAACAGCTTACCCCTGTCCTCTCTCGTCGCCAGCTTGATGAGCTGGAGCTTATCGTTGTCGATCATCCCAAAGTCAAAGCGTCCGTCGCTTTCCAGGGCGCACACCTGCTCTCCTGGAAACCAGCGGGTGAAGAAGAAGTGCTGTGGCTGAGCGATAACACGCCGTTTAAAAACGGCGTCGCCCTGCGTGGTGGCGTACCCATCTGCTGGCCATGGTTTGGCCCAGCGGCACAGCAGGGTTTCCCGGCGCACGGTTTTGCGCGCAACCTGCCGTGGGAGCTGAAGGCTCACAATGAAGATGACAACGGTGTCGTGCTGACCTTTGAACTGAAGAGTAGCGATGCCACTCGCCAGTACTGGCCACATGAATTCTCCCTGCTCGCGCGCTTCAAACTGGGTAAAACCTGCGAGATGGAGCTGGAAGCACACGGTGAGTTCGAGACTACGACCGCGCTGCACACCTACTTCAACGTCGGTGACATTCACGCCGTCAAAGTTAGCGGCCTCGGCGACCGTTACATCGATAAAGTGAATAACGCTGAAATTGGCGAGCTGAGCGACGGCGTACAGACCTTCCCGGACCGTACCGACCGTGTCTATCTGAACCCGGAAGCGTGCAGCGTTATCAGCGATACATCTCTGAACCGCACTATCGACGTGATTCATCATCATCACGTCAACGTTGTGGGCTGGAACCCAGGTCCGGCGCTGTCGGTCAGCATGGCCGATATGCCAGATGATGGTTACAAAACCTTCGTTTGTGTTGAAACTGCCTGCGCCAGCGCAACGCAGAAAGCCAGTGAAGAGAAACCTGCCCGTCTGAGCCAGACCATCCGCGTCGTTAAACGTTAATTCCCTCCCCTATATCTCGCTGGGCGATAACACATTGCCCGGCGCTTTTCCTCTACCGCGCATCAACAGACTTATTTAATCCAAAAAAGTTACCGGTAACATCACTTAGATCAAGCAGCCTGAAACATCCTGAAATAGGATTATTATTAGGTGATATTCTTATTTCACAACAAGAATATGCCAGTAATTTTCAAATAGTCACAATATTAATCTGAATAACACTCACTCTCATTCCCTTATCTACTGCGCGGCACTCAGGTATTTGCCTGTCTGATTCACCGTCAGCCCCGCAGCGCTCAACACCATTATTTTGTTTTTCCCGAGGATAATCATGCCTGTTTTTCACGCGCTTCCTTTCCGGCGCAGCACCCTTACTCTCACCGTGGGGCTTGCCCTGTGCGCCCTGACACCTAATGGAGTGAATGCTGCCGATGGTGCAGACGGCAGTGCCGCAACGCCTGATGCCAGCGCGCAAGGGGGTCACGGCGGCAATATGGATTTAGTGACCGGTGTCGGTGGCAACGGTGGGGCTGGAGGTGCCGGAGGGCGCGGACAGGCGAGCAGCGACGGACAAAGCGGTGAAGCCGGTAGCCTGAGCGGCAGCCCGATAGCCGCCGGTAACGGTGGGGCTCACCAGGAACCTGACCGCGTAGCCACTACCGGTGCCGGCGCTGCCGGCGGTGGCGGTGGCGGCGGTGCTGCGGGGGCTGTACTGAATGGATCCGGGCACACGCAAAACAACGCCACCATTCGGGGCGGCAACGGCGGGCGCGGTGGTAACGGCGGCTCAAACACCACGGACGTTGTCGATGCTGGGAACGGCGGCAACGGCGGTGACGGCGGTGGCGGAGGGAGCGGCGTGCTGCTCACCGCCAGCGGCAGCTATGACAACAGCGGCACAATAAGCGGCGGTAACGGTGGCACCGGGGGGAATACCGGCAGCGCCAGCGCGAATGATAAAACCAACAACGGTATCACTATCCATGCCGGTAGCGGCGGCGCGGGCGGTGAAGGTGGCGACGGCGTGACTGCAACAAAAGGCGGCAATGTCACCAATAGCGGCACCATCAGCGGCGGTAACGGCGCCACCGGTGGTCTGGCGGCCAACGCCAACAGCCAGCAGAACACCACGGTCACCGGCGTCGGCGGCACCGGCGGGAAAGCGGCCAGCGGCGGTAACGGCGTATGGCTCAGCGATACCAGTTCAATCACAAATACGGGAAAAATACTGGGCGGTATCGGCGGCAATGGTGGCAACGGCGGCGCGGTTGAAGCCGGTCAGGGAACCGGCGTTGTCGGCTATGGCGCCATCGGCGGCAACGGCGGCAGCGGGATCACCGTGGTCAATAGCGGCACTGTCACCAATCAGATGGGTGGCGAGATAAGCGGCGGCTATGCCGGGACCGGCGGCGGTGGTAACTCCAATAGCAGCGGTCTGAACCTCAGCGGCGGCGACGGTGGCGACGGCGGTAACGGTGGTATCGGTATTGCGCTGGAAAATGGCGGTACGGTCTCTAACTTCGGCAAGGTCATCGGCGGCGCGGGCAACCGTGGCGGCGGTAGCGGCAGCCTGGCAACCTCCCACGGCGGCGATTCCGGCATTGGCGGTATTCGGATTGATATCACCCAACAGGGGAAGGTGACCAACGAAGCGTCAGGGAAAGTGCTGGGCGGTAAAGGCGGAGATGACTCTGCTGGCGGCGGTGGCGTCGGGGGAATTGGCGGTACCGCCGTCAATATTACCGGCGCAGGCGATGTCCTTAATAAGGGCGAATTTACCGGCGGCGACGGCGGTGCGGGGGCTAATGCTAACGGTACCAACGCCGACGGCGGAACCGGTGGTCAAGGTGGCAACGGGTTATCCATTCACGGCAAAGGTACCGTCACTAACGCCACCAGCGCTACGGTCCACGGCGGTATGGGCGGCACCGGCGGTGGCGGCAGCATCGGCAACGGTGGCGTTGGCGGCAAAGGAGGCAACGGCGTACTGATTGGCGCAGGCGGCACGGTGACCAACGACGGTAACATTGTCGGCGGGACCGGGAATCGTGGCGGCGGCGGTGGTCAGTCTGACGGCGGCAGCGGCGGTGACGGCGTACATATCGAGGCTGGCGGCGGTACGCTGGATAACAGCGGCACCATTTCTGGCGGCAGCGGCGGCAATGCGGGTACTGCCACCGGCAGCGCGGGTGCGGGCGGCATCGGCGTGTACGGTAGCGATATGACCATCATTAACAGCGGTACGCTTCAGGGCGGGATGAGCCAGGATGGAACCACCCGCGCCCAGGCCGTGATGTTTGCCTCCGGCACCAACTCGCTGGCGCTACATGCGGGCTACAACGTGGTGGGTGATGTCAGCGCGGGTAACGGCGATGATACGCTGATCCTTGGCGGCGACCGTGACGCGGAATTTGATGCCGTAAGTATTGGCGACAGCGCCCAGTATCAGGGCTTCGATCATTTCAGCAAAGAGGATGCCAGCACCTGGCTTTTGAAAAACAGTACGGATTCGGTCACCCCCTGGACGCTGAAAGGCGGCGTATTACAGGTTGCCAAAGCCGAGAGCCTCGGCCAGACCGGAAGCGCGCTGACCTTCGACGGCGGTACGCTCCAGTTGCTCGACAACGTCTCACTGGACGCTTCACGGCCGATGACTCTCGCTGGCGCTGGCGGTACGCTGGATACTCAGGGCTACCGCGCCACGATAGACCAAGGTATGACCGGCAGCGGGAACTTCACCAAACAAGGGTCTGGTGCCCTCACGCTTACCGGTGACAGTACCTTTGAGGGTGAAACGACCCTTGCCGGCGGCAGTATGGATGTCATCGGCTCACTCAAAAGTGCGGTAACCGCACTGAACGCCACCGCCCTCTCCGGCACCGGCAGCGTCGGCAGCACAACGCTTGAAACCAAGAGTTCACTGACCGTAGGTTCGCCAGCCGAGAGCGATGACACCGACGCGACCTTTACGGTTGACGGCAACCTCAGTAACGGCGGCAGCGTCACGCTATCACGCAGTCTGCTGCATGTGGGTAACGAGCTGGATGTCAGCGGTAATTATCGCGGCGAAGGCGATAGCACGCTGAATCTCAATACCGTACTGGGAGATGATGCGTCGCAAACCGATCATCTCAGCATTGCGGGTGATACCTCCGGCACCACGCGCGTCACGGTCAATAACGTGGGCGGTCTCGGCGCACAGACGAATCAGGGGATTGAGGTCATCAGCGTTGGCGGACAATCCGCTGCTGGCGCTTTCGTACAGGCGAACCGTGTGGTTGCTGGTCCGTGGGACTATAGCCTGGTGCAAAAAGGCCAGAACTGGTATCTGACCTCAATCAACACCAAGACGGTGACACCGCAGTATCGCCCGGAGGCCGGAAGCTACCTGGTCAACCTGGCCGCCGCCAACACCGTCTTTAGCCTATCGCTGGACGATCGTGAAGGTGCCACTGAGTACACGCCACAGTGCGCGAAGCGCTCTGCCCTGGCAAGCTCCTTCTGGCTGCGCCAGGAAGGCGGACAGAACCGCTCGCGCGCGGCAGGCGGGCAAATTCGCTCCCGCGCCAACCGCTATGTGGCTCAGATGGGTAACGAATTCTGGCATGGCAGCCGCAATGGCGACGACCGCTGGGGCGCAGGGCTGATGGCAGGCTACGGTAACGTCTCGGGGCTATCGTCCTCATCCCTGACCAACTACCGCTCGCGCAGCCATATGGCGGGCTATAGCGTGGGGGCGTACAGCACCTGGTATCAGAATGCAGTCAGCCGACAGGGTCTGTATCTCGATAGCTGGGTTAACTACAACTGGTTTACTAACCAGGTCAACGGCGACGAGTTGCAGCATGAAACCTATGACAGCCACGGTTTCACTGCCTCGGTGGAAACGGGCTATAACATGCTGCTACGGGAGCAGCCACGCCAGGCTATCTATCTTGAACCACAGGCCCAGCTCACGTGGATGGGGGTAAAAGGCCCAGACCATACCGAAGCCAATGGTACGCAGGTGAAAGATAGTAGCAAAGGCAATCTGCAATCACGTCTGGGGATGCGGCTCTATCTGCGCGGCCACCGCACGGAGGACGACGGCAAGGGACGAGAGTTCAAGCCATACGCCGAAGCCGACTGGCTGCATAATACCCACTTCGCCGAGATTAGCATGGGCAATACCTCGATTCGTCAGGAAGGCGCGGCCAATATTGCACAACTAAAACTCGGCGTGCAGGGGCAAATCTCCCCGTCGCTGAATCTATGGGGAGGTACCGCGATACAGGTGGGTGACCACAGCTATAGCGATGCGTCGATAATGATGGGCGTGAAATACGCCTTTAAATAAAAAAGCCTCACCACGGTGCAGCGCACCACGACGAGGCCCTTTTGCAGTGCAACCCCAACGCGCAATACGTTGGGGTTCATCCCGCTGAAATTCGGGACAATTAGAAAGTGTAGGTCACACCCGTAGACAGTAACCCGGTCCAGCTCTTGTCAACCATTGGGCTGTCGGTGATTTCGTCAGACAGGCGGGTATAACGTGCGGTACCGTAAACGCTCCAGCTGTTCGCGAAGCGATAGTTGGCGGTCAGCTCCAGATACGGGTTCCAGCTGTTGCTTGGGTCATAGCTTCTCAGACCACTTTTGGCCGCTTCATGATGCGAAACGCCGTAGTAGTACTGGTTCTGGTTTTCGCTGTTCCACTCAACGCCGATACCCGGCGTTAAGGTCAGGCCACCGTTGGTGTAGCGATACACCCACGCGGTATCCCACACCACCCCGTTACTGTTATCCAGAATGTCACCTGAAAGCGCGGTACGCAGAGAACCATACTGTGTGTGGTGCATCCAGGAGACACCCGCCATCACGGTAGATTTACGCTTATCAAGCTTACGCAGTTGGCTGTTGTCGCTGTCGCCCGGCTTGAAGTACATCGGAGACCAGTATCCCATCACCGAGAGTTGGTCTGTGCCGTCATTCCACAAATAGTAGCCGCCACCCAGACCACGGAACCAGAAGTTATCCCCTTCATAGTTGATAACCGGTACAGGGTATAAGTCATGGTCGTACTGCTTATATGGATGCTCAACAATCCCGACACCCGCACCCAGAGTCAGCTTACTTTCCGCCTGTACTGCGGTAGCAGAAGTGGCAATCAGGACCCCTAAAGCTAGAAGTTTGATTCGATTCACAATCTGTCATTCCTTTTTTCAACATTTCAGCGGGCTGAAGTTTACCTTTCACACAGCCTAACGACAAATTTTTTACCTGTAATATCAGAATACGACTCTTCATTATCTCGCCCAATGATGGCAACACGCTTGCAAATACGTGACAGCACTATGAAAGCGTAAAAAATATAAAAAGAATTAATGCCCGTATTTTTTGATGAGTTATTGATATGTCATTGAAAATCGTTTTTCCCGCCATGCAAGTTTTGCAAATGCCATCTACGCTTAATTTTAGAAGGTGTAATCGCAGCGCACGTTACCGTTAATCGTCCAACAACCTGGCACAAGGGTTGCTGGATTAAGGAGTGAGCGTCGTTCGGCTTACCTCTTCCGGGAGCCCCCACTATTCATACCAATGGCTCTTAACCTGTGCTAAAAAACGAAAGGACGCATACAACAATCAATGGGAACATAAACACTAAAATGTTTTTATCAATAAATTCAAACACTTTTCAGTAGTTTGTCTATCTTCGAACAATCAACAAGCATCTTCTGTAAGTCATCCATACTAAAAGGATGCACCGTACACAACTGAAACAATCTATCAGTATCACAATCATCTTTATGTATGAACATCTTCTTATCATCCAGACTCACGTAAGCGTGCTTATACGTAATCACATACTCACTCTCCAATACTGAAACAACTACAGTAGAACGAGCTTGTTCATAAGTCACTAGAACATTGAAGCAACTGTCTGGACTAACAACTGTGCTAATGCTAATCCTATAAGCAAGAGCAAGATTTATAACCTCCATCAATCACTATCCCCTGTGTAATCCACACAGACGACTTCGCAAACGACAGATGTTCCATGCCATTCATCTTGACCTGCTCCCCGTTGATTAGTACACCCCGATGTTAGTAATGTCTTCATAAGCCACATGAGGACATCCCCATGAAGAAGCGTTTTTCCGACGAACAGATCATCAGTATTCTCCGC